>JAISRM010000215.1 GCA_031273645.1 Endomicrobium sp. | reverse complement strand
CTGTCATTCCCATGAAAATGGGAATCCATTTTTATTATTAATATAGTCTCTCACATTATTTCTTTTAAAAACGCAATGTAAAAAGAATTTTTTAGTAAACTTGGATTCCCGCTTTCGCGGGAATGACAAACTGAAAGACGACAGACTGCGTCTGTTTTTATAAAACAGCCGAAGGCTGTAAACAGACTTTGTCTGACAGAATTTCTTAGCAAACTTGGATTCCCGCCCGATAAAAACACTCGAGCGCAGGCTGCTAAGGAAAAACAAATATTAAAAACGCGGGAATGACAAACTAAAAGACGACAGACTGCGTCTGTTTTTGTTATAAACACAGACGAAGTCTGTCCCATGAAAATGGGAATCCGCTTTTATTATTAATACAGTTTCTAACATTATTTTCTTTTAAAAACATAATGATCTTTTCTTCCTAAGCAGCCTACGCCCGAATGTTTAAATTAGCTCTCTTTTAACTTTGCAACAGCATGCTTTTATTTGCGCGCCAACATAAAAAAACTTCCCTGCGTTTAGGGAAGAAGTTATAGCGCCCGTTTGAAATTAACCTTATTTTTATTTTTTTACGGGAATCTGAAAGAAAGACTTACAAAATGAGAACCGGCTGATTCCTGAATTCCGCCTATGGGAAGACCGAACGCATAGTCAATAATAAGTTTGCTTTCTCCAAAAGAAAACAAATATCCAAAGCCGAAATTTATCTGGCTTTCATATCCGCCTGCCCTTAGAGCAAGCTTACCGTCTAATATTTTACTTTCAATGCCGGCTATCAACAAATTTTCCCCGCCTCTCATTTCATAATCTAATGCGACCGTAAATTGCGGTACTTTTAAAAACGGCAGTTCCTCGTTATAATATGATAAACCTATTACGTTGGTCGGCTTTATATTGTCTTTCATTCTATAGCCTATTTCAGCGCCGTTTATAAATCTTCCGCTGTAACCGGCTGAAATGCCGTATTTAAATCTCAACAGCAACCCGACATCTAATCCAAAAGCAGAATTTGACAAATCCCCGTAAGAGCCGACGCTTTTTGTTTCATGCCTTAAATATCTGAAATTTATTCCGGCCATGACGTTAAGCCAGTCTATATCTTCGTATATCATTTTTATAATATCGTCAAGTTTTCTTGCATATCCGACGCTTATTGAATCTTCCCTTCTTAATCCGGCATCTCCGAGAAAAGCCCATCCGGCAGAAACGTTTCCGTATTTTTCTCCGAAAGGATATATTCCTCCAAGATAGTCCGTGCTGAAATCAAAACCTTCAATTCCGGCAAAAAGCCTTGCAGACATAAATGTTATTTCGGGTTTTTCAAGCGACGCGGCGCCTGCAATATTATAAATAGGCGCGCTTGAATCGTCGGCAACGGCGGTAAAAGCTCCGCCCATACCCAAAGCCCTTACGCCCCAATAGGAAGTGTCAAACAACGCAAAAGCGTTTTGAATAAAAACCGACTGTATAAAAAATACGATGATTAATAAACGCGCTGTGTTTTTCATTTTTTACCTTATTTAAAATTGCGCTTTCTTATTAGCGCCGCCGCTTAAGGCGTTTTAAAGTTTTTATCTGACAAAAGCCAGCGAGCCGCTTACTATTTTTCCGTTAACTCTTATTTGATATATGTAAGAACCGGTTTCAACGTAATCTCCGTTATTGTTCTTGCCGTCCCATCTTATCGCGCCGTCGGCGCTTACATTCGTAAGCTTTCTAACCTGTTTTCCTCTCAAATTATATATGGTAACGCTGTCTCCGTCTATCAAGTTTTGGAAAGCGACGCTTCCTCCGGGCATAAAGGCTCTATTTACAGGCCTGTGATTTCCGGCTGTCCGCGCGCCCGGTTCTTTTAATGCAAAATAGTTGTTTGGCGCAAGCGGTCCGTATAAAGAAGAATCCCAATACACGCTGTATGTTCCGTCGGCATTTTTTACGGGATTAAAATCTTTCCATTCGTCTCCCAGAGAACTCCTATAGCCTACCTTGTAATCATTAGCGCTTCCGTCGCCAAAAAGAGTAATGACATAATTTTTATCAAGAGAATCTGACAGAGTTATGCCGTATATTTTTAAAATATCGTCGGAATCTTCTGAAGTTTTATCAATTTCGGAAATTGAAAAAGATGCGTCTGCCGGCAAAACTCCGGGCGCTGCGCTTATCTTGGTATCGCCGTAACGCTGGTCTCCGTTTTGCAGAACAAGGCTTCCGCCTGAACTTCCGATAACTCCGTTTGTCGATGCGACAACAGTCGCCGTAATCCAGTCTTTAGTATGCGTATGATATTTTATTCTATCCTGATCTTTGTTGTAAATAGCCAATATTCTGTAATGAACCGTATTAATTCCGTCGGGAATATTCATAAGAGTTGAAGCTTCGTCGGCGTTTGACTGAAAAGAATTTCCCGCAAGTATTACGGAATGAGTTGAAATTACAGACGGGTCGCCGTTAAAATAATATTCAATATCCATAGTAACGGACAAATTGTGAGAAGGGCGGGCAACATCTGAAAAAGAACCTACTGCGACAAGCCTTCTGTCAATATTTGAAATTCTTAAAATTGGAACATGCGCGATTGTAGGATTATTGACAGGGTACCACTGAGATTTCTCAACTCCGGAATCAGCTCCAGAATAATTAGCTTTTATTCTGTAAAAAACGGCGTCGCAAGCGTCCCGATTAAGCCCTGAAAATACAGCCGTCAATTCGCCGGTTGCAGCGTTGTATGAATATGAATCGGTAGAAAGAGAAATAATATTATCGGAATCTGTAGAATCATAAACATATTCAACAGAAACAGAATCTATAACAATATCTTTAACCGGCTCAAGCCTTGCGACGATATTAAAAGAAGTCTCATTTAATATTTTATAAGCTTGAATATGCACTATATTAACTTTAACGCCCTGCGCTAATAAAGAAACTGAAGCCGTATGCGTTGAATTTGTAACGTAAAGAGAAAACGCTTCGGCGGGCAAAAATAAAACCGCCGAAAAAACAAAAACCGCAAGCAATGATGTTTTTACAATATTTTTATTCATAAAATAATTGCAGCGTTATAGAATTATTTTGATACTCTCCGGCTATGGCTAAACTGAAATCCGCGCCCAAATAAAGTTTAGGCGCTATTCTCATATTTA
>JAISRM010000142.1 GCA_031273645.1 Endomicrobium sp. | reverse complement strand
TTTAATGTTAATATAGTTTTTAACATTATTTCTTTTCAGACTGCGTCTGTTTTTATAAAACAGCTGAAAGTTGTAAAAAGAATTTTTTAGCAAACTTGGATTCCCGTTTTCACGGGAATGACAAACTTTAAGACATTATGAGACGACAGACTCCGTCTGCTTTATGGGACACGGACTGTGTCTGTTTTGTCAATTATTTTTTCAAGACCTGTCATTCCCATGAAAATGGGAATCCATGTTTAATATTAATGCTGTTTTCAATATTATTTCTTTTAAAAACACAATGTAAAAAAAAATTTAGCAAACTTGGATTCCCGCTTTCGCGGGAATGACAAACTTTAAGACATTATGAAACGACAGACTTCGTCTGCTTTATGGGACACGGACTGTGTCTGTTTTGTCAATTATTTTTTCAAGGCCTGTCATTCCCATGAAAATGGGAATCCATGTTTAATATTAATAAAGTTTCTAACATTATTTCTTTTCAGACTGCGTCTGTTTTTATAAAACAGCTGAAAGTTGTAAAAAGAATTTTTTAGCAAACTTGGATTCCCGCTTTCGCGGGAATGACAAACTTTAAGACATTAGGTCTGCGCTCTTCAAGGTCTGTCATTCCCATGAAAATGGGAATCCATTTTTAATATTAATATAGTTTCTAACCTTATTTCTTTTAAAAACACAATGTAAAAAAATTTTTAGCAAACTTGGATTCCCATTTTCATGGGAATGACAAACTTTAAGACATTATTAGACGACAAACTTCGTCTGTTTTATGAAACGACAGTCTGCGTCTTCTGTGTTTGTCTGGCGGGCAATGCCCGCTTATCTTGCCGCAAACAGCGCTGCGACCATTGTTAATCCTAAGCTTATCGTAGCTATAGTTGAAGCTGACGAAGAACCTCCGGAAGAGCCTTTTGACGAAGATTTTGAAAGATTGTTCAGCCTTCTTTCTATCCTGTCGATGTCGGATTGCGTCTGATTTCTTGTTTTGGTTATTTCTTTCTGCAAGCTGCTCGTTACGGCCGGCACTTCATCGACTATGTTTTTCATTGCGTCTAAACGATTGTAAATAGACCTCGTATCTGCCGAAGAAGAAGAATCCGGCTGCGGCAAAGAAGAAGCGTATTTAATATCGTCTATTCTTCCAGATAAAGCCACGTAATTTTTTTGTATCTGAAGCAAAGTTTTCTTTAACTCTTCTACTTCCGCATTAGAAGCCGAAGGATAAGAAGAGGAAGAAGCGGAATTTATTTTTTTTGCAAGAGCGTCTATTCTTTTATTTATATCGTTTATTTCTCCGCTAAGAGCGGCGTATGAAGTTGAAGAAGCCGGCTGCTGCTGCTGTGAAGAAGCGGACGCAACCTGCTTTTGCAAATCTCTAAATACTTTTGAATTTTTTAAATTTTTATCGAGCAAAGAAGGCATATTGGGGTCAAGCTCGGATATAAGCGAAGCTATGTCTGTTCTGGGCGCGGCGGCAGGTTTTGAAGACGTCTTTTCAAGAGACAAAAGTTTACTTTTTAAATTGTCAAATTCCTGCCTGCTTACAGCAGGAACAGCCGGCGAAGAACCCGACTCGGAAGCAATTCCGGAATCTTTAAGACGTTTATCGTATTCATATAAAGCCGAAAGAAGCGCGCCTCTGGTAACGGCTTCGTCTTCAACAAAAAGCGTTTCTCCGTATTTATCAATAAATTTTGGAACTTTGCCGCTAAGCTCGCTTATAATTTCCCTTAAAACAGGATCTTTTACGTCGCGCTTTGCCACGACCGAAAAAACAGGCGATGCGTTAAACAACAGAGCCGCCGTCAATGCCCACGATAAAAATTTATTTATTTTCATTTTATGCCCCTCTAAAAATAAAAGTTTAAAGAAATTTTATTTTGCCTGTCATAAATGTTTCCCATTCCTAAAGCGTAATCGAGCTGAAGAAATTTTCCAAAAATAAGAAGGTCTATTCCAAACCCTATGCAATAGGTTATGTTTTCGTTTATAGCGTCTCTTGCTCCGTAACGGTTTTCCAAAGCCAAAGAGCTTATGCCGCCTCTGATATGAATTCCGCTCAATCCTATATTATAATTGTCGTAAACGTCGAGATAGCTGAATTCCGCTCCGACATTTGCGCCCAAAGGCTCTTTTTGAACCTGAATTATGTCAAGCGCCCCGGTAATTCTTATTTTTTCGTTTATGTTAAATTTATTAGACACTCCAAATTTTGAAGTTAACGCGGCATTATCTGTTTCCCCGCCGTCCCATGTTACAGCGGCGCCTTTGCTTATAAATAAACCGAAATTTAAAGTTTCAAAAATATTGTAAATTACTCCGGCGTCTATGTCGTAGCCTGAAGCAGAGCCGCCGTCAATGCCCTCCATATTTTCCGTAATATATTTGAAAGAAACGCCGGCATACAAATTCGTCTTATCTTCCCATATAGGCATTCCCCACGAAAGATAAAAAGCGTTTTGCGTATCGGCAAATTTGCCGGCTGCTACGGGTTCGCCGTTTTCGTCATACGTGCGGGCAACATTGTCCATTACAGAATTTATAAAACCAAGCGCTACGACGGAATCTCCTATAAACTTTGTAAATCTTGATATAGGAATAGAAATAGCGGCAAAATTTTGAGAAGGAGTCATATCTTTAAGACCCGTCCATTCGTCTGAAGCGCCGGATGTTCCCATAAAGGCGACGCTAAAATCCTGAACTCTTCCCAATCCTGCCGGATTCCAATATAGCGAGCTTGTATCGTCGGTAAGCGAAACGTAAGCTCCGCCCATTGCAAGAGCTCTTGCGCCGACGCCTTTTTTTAAAAAGGCGGCTCCTCCGGACTCGCCGTAAAGATTTGAAGAAAACAAAAACACAAAACAAACCGGAATTATTTTAATTATATTTTTCATGTTATTTCCTCAATATCGCAAAGGAAGTATAACGTCTGTCTTCTTTGGCGCCTTTAGTAATGATTTCACATATATATACGCCGTTGGCAAGATTATCGCCGGCATAACTTTTTGCGGTCCATTCCAAAGTGTTTACTCCGGCCGGACGGTTTTCCGACTGCAAAGCGCAGCTTATAAATTTTCCGGCTCTGTCGTATATGTTTATCGTAACGTTTGAATTTTCCTCTATAATATACCTTATTTTTATCGGCTTTCCGCTCTTTGGATTATAAGGCGAAGGATAGGCAAGCAGCTGCGAAATTCCGCGCCCTATCGTATTAAAAGTAACCGCGCTTGAAAACAACTCGCCGTTAAGGTCTTGCATTTCAATACAAAGCGTATATTGCGTTTCGCTTTCTAAAGGAGCGCCGGCATAAACGTATTCAAGCCGACCTGACACAAAACGCCCCGTTCCGTAATCGGTATTATGAAGAATACCGGTA
This sequence comes from Endomicrobium sp., assembly GCA_031273645.1. Classification (GTDB taxonomy): domain Bacteria; phylum Elusimicrobiota; class Endomicrobiia; order Endomicrobiales; family Endomicrobiaceae; genus JAISLV01. The sequence goes on along the minus strand of JAISRM010000142.1, from coordinate 6,118 downwards.
TTAGTAGAACTGCCTACATACATTTTAATAGTTACGCTTGATTCATAAAAAGAAAAAGGAGAATATATCTCGGCCTGAATTTCAGGTTTTGTTGACACAGCTCCGGAAGGTTTTAAAATTGTTACATACCCATCGCTGTTTTCAACCCTTACTATAAATGTTCCTATGTTTCCTTCGTCGCTTGTAGTATTTTGGGCATACCATTGAATATAGTTAATTCCAGGCTGGAAATGAAGATTTGGAACTGTAAAATAACCTTCATTTTTGATTGTGTCTGTATCAAATGAAACGTCGTTAAAAGAAAGATCAGGGGACGGAAGAGTGCCCGTTGAAATTCTGTATTTTACTTGTCTGAGATTTCCATGAAAAGTCTTAATATTTATACCTACGCTTATAACGGTTGTAGTGGAAATACTATTTTCTGTCGGAGTGGGGCTTGAAAACACTATATCATTATTTGAAACTGCAAAAGCCGCAAGCGCGCCGGAATCTAATCTGTAATCCGGATTTGTTATAGTGTCAGTAAAAACTATTCCGCTGTTAACGGAAGTTGTGTTTTCGTATTCACCGTTTGAACTATGCTCCGCCCCGTTTGACAAAGAAATATCTCCTTGCTGGGCAAAAGAATACGAACAAAACATAAAAAGAAAAATTGACGCAATAAGCGCGGCAGTTAGATTTCTCATTGCAAATTCACCAATACCAAGATCTTGCTTCTTGATCCTTTTGAATTTTCCAAAGCTTTGCCGATAATTGTTCCGGGTTTAGGGTCAACTGCTCTCATAGCGTAGCCCGCAGTTGAAGACGTTGTAAGCAAGTCCCCTCTTTTAATGTCGCCGCCTTCGTCGGTAACATTGACCGGAACTTTCCCGACAAGCGCAAGCTGATACCCTGTTTCTTGAGAATTTAAAATAAGACCGGGCTTTGTCGATACCACCCCTGCAACTTTATTATCTTTTGCAATTTTTGATTTTTCAATATAACCGTCTCTCGTTTCCGAAATTATAACAACGTCCCCCGGAGCTAAAAGATCGGAAGACGGATAAATTTCAGCAAGGTCGGCTTGCTGAACAAGTGTATATGAAGCATAAAGAACCTCAACTTGAACATTACTGTTTATTATCAATCCAGTAGCCTTAGGAGTAGTCGTTGAACCAACAAACTCTCCCGTTGATATATCTATCCCGCCAATTGTCAATTTTGCGCCAGTGCTTATGTTTACATCACCATGAAACGTTGAAGTAGAAAATGTTGAAGTCCCTGTTATAACTAAGTGCGGCGCTGTTACTAATCCTGCAAACGTTGAAGTATCTGTTACAGTTAGAAATCGTGTAGTAAACGTTAAGGAAGAGGTAAGATCATCTGTAAAAAATTTCTCACCTTCTATAGTCTGATCACCGGTAAGAAACACAACTGAAGTGCTGATATCCGTAATTGAACTTTGTAATACTGTAGTTGCAATATTTATGTTATATGTTGAAATATTCAAATCATCTATTTGATTTTGCAAAGTTACTGTTGAACTAAATATATCATTAGCCCACATTACATTATTGTTTCCATCGTATTTCAAGTATGCAGGATCTTGTACTGAAGTCGTTGGAGGCAACACCCCAGCACTACTCCATGATAATGACGATGCATTATTACTCACGGTTAAAACGCTTCCATCCGGTACCTGAGAATAATTGGGTATCGGGGTAGAAACTGAAAGCTCTCTTGAAGCAGAATCATATGTTAATCCTGCGGAAAAATCTATAGTATCTTGTTTCCCACTCAACGCTGCGTATAATGCATTTACTGTACTAAGTACAACACTACTTGCGGGGTAGCTACTAATGCTATTAGTTAAAGTAAAGGTATCTTTATTGACTGTCAGTTCTACTCCATTTAAAACTGTATTTGTGGAATAAGCTACATATCTATACACTGCTCCAGCTGATGGATAATCAGTATCAGTACTTGTCGAGGCTATCACTGTTTTTTTATTTGCTGTCAGTTCTACTCCATCAACCCATTCACTTCCAGTATTGCTTGAATTAGTTCTTAAAAATTTATTTGCTCCGGTATATCCCGGCAAAGTCCCGCCAACATTCTCCCATAATAAAGAAGAACCGTTACTGGTTAAATATTTCCCACTGCTCCCAGAAGCAGTAGCAGATAGCTTAGCTAATGTTACATTCCCATCAAGTATTTTGTCTGTCGTTATACTATTGTCAGCTATTTTTGCTGTCGTTACATTCCCATCAGCTATTTTTACTGTCGTTATCGAACCGTCTCTTACAGTCATGGCGTAAGGGCTTGTGGTAAGCGGCGTTCTTGCGCCAAAAGTTGCGTTATTATAGGTAACTTCAACCCAAAGAGGATTATCCATATCGCTCTGAGAAATTGAAGAGATGTCTAAAATAACGGAATATAATCCGTTTCTGATATGTACATTGGTTATAGTACCGCTGCTTATCAGCGAACCGCCGGTTTCGGTATTATAAAATTTAAACGTAAAAGTCTGAGACGAAGCGGTAATAGGAACGCCGGTATTATCTGTGAGCCTTCCCTGAAAAGCTATTTTTTTGGGGACGTCTGAAAAAACCAGAGCCGGAAATAAGGCGCTGAGACAAAATAAAACAAAAACAGGAAAAAGAAATCTTCTCTTCATAAAACCTCTTTTCAAACTATTTTAAAGGCTTTGCGCAATTAACGCAGAATCTTAATTTTCTGCCCGCAGGCACGGAGTTTATATATCCGCAATTGGGGCAAACTATAACTTCAACATTTTTATCAACTTCTTTTCTGGGTTCGGGCTTTGGTTTTCTTTCTTCTCTTTCTCTTTTAGGTTTCTCTTTGGGTCTTTCCGGTTCCGGTTCAACAATAGGTTCGGGCTCAATAATGATTTCTGGCACAAGAACTATCTCGCGGTTAAAACCTTTGCCCGGAGGTAGCCTTACTTCGTAATCTTGAGTAATATAATTTGTGGCGACTATTTTGCCTTTTAAAGTTCCGGGGTCGTAATTTGCCGTCCATAAACCGTCTTTATCGGTTTTGCCTACAATGTTATCGCCGACATAAATATATGCTTCAACAGGCTTAACTTCTCCGGTTTTTTGATCGGGCGAAACAACTTTAACGGAAAAAGGCACCGGAGCGTATTCCATTGATGCGTTAACCGAATTTATGTTTGCAATATCCATATTCCTTACAACATAAGGCTTAAAATCGTCGGCGGTAAAAGTGAAAGAATATCTGCTGTTTGTAGGCAGCGGAATTACGACGGGCTTTCCCGTGCCTATATTTCTTGTAGTATTGTATTCAGCGCTTTTTATATTGAGCCTTGCGATAAACGATTCTCCCGCAGATTTTCCTTTTACAGAAAACCTTATAAGCTTGTTCATCTGCACGGACAGTTCTGAAACCGAAGAAGCGTTAATGCTTATTTTATTTAAAGATTCGCCGTAACGGCCTTCCGGATCCATCAGCCTTACTTTATATTCGCCGCTTTTTATGTTGACTTTTAAAGGGGTGTATCCTCTCGGGCGGCTTTCGCCTTCAATATGCACCATCATATTTTTTGGAACAGAATTAAATTCAAACTGCTTATACATGTGGCCTTTTATGCTGAATACGTTTTCACCGTCTATGCTTTTAAGTTCGGTCTGCCAGTAATTTTTATCGACGCCGCTGAAAATGTCGCCTTTGTCGGATTTTGAAAAATCAACGTTGCACTGCCCTTCTTTTGACTCTTTTGCTTTTGAGCCGAGATCTTCGTATCCCGCAAGGGCAAGCCTTATTGTATGCTCGCCTGCCATAAGCTGAACTTTGCACGGCGTAACGCCGAATTTGTTGCCGTCTATATAAACGTCGGCGCCCTGCGGCTCGGAATTGACGTCGAGCATAAAGTCAAACATTATTTCTATTTTTTCCTGCTTAACGCCGGATTTTCCGCTTCTTTCTTCAATTCTTACTACGCGCTGCACGGGACGAAAACCGTCTTTTAAAGCCGTAATTATGTAAGTTTGAGGCTGCACTTTTCTAAGAGGTATAGGCTGGCTTGAGCTTGCGTTTTGTATTACGGCTTCGCCTTCTCTGGTTTTCATGCTTACCGTAGCTCCGGAAGGAACCGTCGTTATAACGACGTCGGGAGGATAAAGACGGGAATAAACGTTTTTCCCAAAAGGCGTTATCTGAATAAAAACGTCTAACCCCAAAAACAATAAAATGACGAGTATAAAAACGGCTATAATTCTTATTATTTTGCTTTTTAAAGATCTGAATTTGTTTACAAGCCAGTCGCCGACTTCTTCAAAAACGGTTTTGCCTTTAGCTTCGGGCGCAGGAGGCTGCGAATGCGCGGCGGCAGGCGAAACAAATGGTTTTTCTGCAGCCGGAACTTGACGCTGAGGCTGAGGCTGGGCGATGTTAGGCGCGGCGGCAGGCGCTACGACGGCGGCATCAGCGGCGGCAGACGCGCCGGTATCAGTATTTACAAAAGGGACCGGAGCCTCTTGATTTTCATTAGAAGATTCGTCGCCGACTATAAAATCGTTGCACGTTATTTTCGGTATTGAGGCGTTATTTTTTATTTCCTGTCTGTCTAAATTCTTAACGAGATTTACGACGCTGTCGGAATCTTCAACTTCTTTTCCCATCACTTTTGAAACAAACGTCGCTAAATCGACGGCAAGCTCTTCGGTTTCAACGCCCTTTAAAAGCCTTCTGAGGTCGCGGTACATTTCAATGGCTCTGTCGTAGCGCATGTCTCTGTCTTTCTCAAGGGCTTTAGAAAGTATTTCGCTTATTTCGTAAGGTATATTAAGACCTGCAAGCAGACCGGAATCAAATTTCTGGTTTAAAACCTGAGATTTTATTTCATGATTTTCGCCGGTGTAAAGCTGTTTGCCGGTAATCATTTCGTAAAAAACTATGCCTGTGGAAAAAATGTCGGTGCGGTGGTCTAAATCAGACGCGCCCATCATCTGTTCGGGAGACATGTAAGGATATTTGCCGGTAACTATTTTCTGCCTCATGCCTTCGCTTATTTCGTCTGCGGTTTTTGCAACTCCGAAATCGCTAAGCTTGATGTTTCCGTCAAAAGAAATAAGAACGTTGCCCGGAGAAACGTCTCTGTAAACTATTCCGTAAGGTTTGCCGGTTATTGAATCTCTTGCAACTCTGTTGGCGTAATCAAGAGCTTTCAGCATGCTTATGGCTATTAAAACGGATAATTCCCAAGGGATTTTAATTTTTAATTCATTGCATCTTTTAAGAAGGTCTTCAAGATCTGCGCCTCTTACAAAATCGAGAGTTATGTAGTAGGAACCGTTGCTGCCTTTCCAGAAATGATGAACTCTTACGACGTTGTCGTGGATAATATTTTTGGCTATTAAAGCTTCTTTATAAAACATCTCGACGAATTTCGGCTCGGAATAATCGCTGAGAAGTTCTTTGACCGCAATAAAATTTCTAAGACTAAAATCATAAGCCTGCCATACGACTCCGAAAGCGCCCTGACCTATTTTTTTGACAGTTACGTATTGATCGTTTATAAACAAACCTAAATCTAAATCTTTACGAGATTGTTTTTCATCCATTGAGTTTTCACCTTTTCAATAAGTAAATACATCAAATATTATATATCATTATCAATTTTGTAACAAGACGCTTTTTTCTTTAAACGTGGATTCCCATTTTCATGGGAATGACAGACTTCGTCTGTTTTTTGTCATTCCCGCGAAAGCGGGAATCCATTTTTACTAAAAAATTCTTCTTACATCTCGTCTTTAAAAAAATAATGTTAGAAACTATATTAATTTTAAACATGGATTCCCATTTTCATGGGAATGACAGGCACAAACAAAACAGACGCTGTCAGTGTTTCATAAAACAGACAAAGACCAGTTTGTCATTCCCGCGAAAGCGGGAATCCACGTTTACTAAAAAATTCTTCTTACATCTCGTCTTTAAAAGAAATAATGTTAGAGGCTATATTAATTTTAAACATGGATTCCCATTTTCATGGGAATGACAGGCACAAACAAAACAGACGCTGTCCGTGTTTCATAAAACAGACAAAGACCAGTTTGTCATTCCCGCGTTTTTAATATTTGTTCTTCCTAAGCAGCCT
>JAISRM010000060.1 GCA_031273645.1 Endomicrobium sp. | reverse complement strand
GATATTGAAATAAGACTTTACAAATTAAACAATGATTTAAGCCAACTTCGCTTTTGGAGAAACAACACTCTTTTAGATGTTCAGGTTGCCAAAAATTCTTTGCTAAAAGGCATTCATTTATAATAAACAAAAATACGCCCCTTGCAAAAAATCCTTACTTTTTGCAAGAGGTACTCTTCCTCTTTTTTAGTATCATTTTGACTTTGCATTAGTATCATTTTGATTTTGCGCTAACATTCGCCGTTTTTTTGCAGCGGCGCATTTAAAAGCATGCGCGCAAGCTCCAAAAGCGACAAGCTTTTTGTTTTAAGTCCTGCTTTTTGCCGCGGCGTTTTTTTAACCGCGCTAATTTTATATAATCGCAATATGGAATTTTTATTTGGTTTTGCCTTTACTCCTCTCAATATTGTTTTATCGGCGCTGTACGTTTTGACAAGCGTATGCGCGGCGGCGCACATATTGCTTTATAAGGAAGACGTAAAAAGCTCGATAGCATGGCTTGCTCTTGTGTTTTTATCTCCGTTTATAGGCGTTTTTTTGTACGTTTTTTTCGGGATAAACAGGGTAAGGCGAAGAGCGGTCAAACTAAAAAAACGGGAATTTTTTGACAGAGGAAATTACGCCGAAGAGTCTTCAAAGTTTTTTGGCGAATTTTTCGGCCGGCACGGGCATTTTATCAAGCTTGGCGAAGAGGCTTATTACGGGGGCTTTACTTTTTCAAACGATATTTTGCCGCTGCAAAACGGAACGCTGGCCTATCCTGAAATGATAAAGGCGATAAAAAGCGCAAAAAAAGAAGTTCTCGTGGAAAGCTATATATTTGACGACGACGAAGAGACGGAAAAGTTTTTTGAAGCTTTTAAAACGGCCGCCGCAAACGGCGCCGCCGTTAAAGTTCTTATAGACGCGATAGGAACTTTGAAGTTTTTCAGAAGATCGGTCGAGCGGCGGTTAAAAGAAATAAAAGGTTTGCAATACGCCGTTTTTCTTCCTCCGCAGATACCCATAGACATGGCTTTTGTGAATTTAAGAAATCACAGAAAAATAATGATAATAGACGGCAAAACGGCTTTTTTTGGAGGAATGAACCTTTCTGCCAAAAACGTGCATCCGGAAACTTTAAAAGACGGAGTCTCCGACATAACTTTTAAAATTGAAGGCGGGGCGGTATGGAGCCTTTCGCGGGTTTTTGGCAGCGACTGGGCTTTTGCGTCGGGAGAAAAATTCGCTGCGGCTGCGCAAAGTCCGCTGCGCGCATCTTCGGGAAGCGCGGCGGCAAGGGTCATCGCCGACGGACCAGACAGCAGAAACGGCAAAATAGAACTTTTAAATCAGGCTATGATAGGCGCTGCAAAAAAAAGCGCGCTTATAGTTACGCCTTATTTTCTGCCTGAAAACAATATTCTTACCGCGCTTGAAATAGCCGCTTTAAAAGGAGTGCGCGTAGAAATAATTCTTCCTAAAAAAAGCGATCACCGCATTATGAATTATGCAATGGAGCCTAATTTTGAGCGTCTTGCTTCAAAAGGCGTAAAAATTTATTTTACTCCTCCTCCTTTTGATCATAGTAAAATTTTTGTTATTGATGGAGAATTGTCATGCATAGGCTCGTCAAACTGGGACGTCAGAAGTTTCAGGCTTAATTTTGAAGCCAATATGGAAATCGTAAGCTCGGACTTCGGGGCGCTTTTAACGCAAATAGCGGAATCTAAAAAGAAAACCGCCGAACTTTTTAAACTCTCCTGCAGCAGAAATCTTCCTTTTTTTAAACGTCTCAGAAACAATGCCTGCCGGCTTCTGACGCCTTATTATTGACGAGTTTGTCCATTTAAGGTAAAATTATAAAATTATGAAAAAAACAGCGTTTGTTTTGATTTTTTTTGCGTTTATATCGTTGGGCTGCGTTTCAAAAGCAAAATACAGCGACGCGCTTTTCAGGCTTGAACAAAGCAAAATATCGCAGGCAAGAATTAAACAGGAAAACGACAGATTGTCTGCGCAAGTACAAAGCCTTGAAAGCAGAAACGATCATATGAAAAACGCCGCGCGCAATTTTGAAGAGCGCGTTTCCGCGCTTGAAAAATACATACGTTCTTCAAACAAAATCAGAAATAAAATCATAACCGAAATGGCTGCCGCAAGGCAGGATCTCAGAGATAAACTTAATATAAAAGACATAGAACTGCAAAGTCTTAGAGAGCGCAATCATAAGCTTGCCGGCATGCTTGAATCGCTTGAGCAAGGGAAAAAAAATTCTAAAAAAAGGAATCCCGCTCAATAATGTTTGCCTCTTTGCTTTCATCTTTTCTATTGATTTTTATATCGGAAATGGGAGATAAAACGCAGCTTACGGCAATGGCTTTTACATCAAGATTTAAGCCCGGTCTTGTAATTGCCGCTATTTCGGCCGCTTCTGTTCTTACGAATTTTGCCGCAGTCGCCGCCGGCGGTTTCTTTTCGGAAATCCTTCCTTTTAATATAATCAAAATAGTTTCATATATTCTTTTCATATTATTTGGCGTGTGGACGCTTGCCGCTAAAGAAGATAAAGAAAGCGGCGGCGCAGGACGCAAAGCAAAAGTAATTATAAATCCTTTTTTTACCGTTGCATGTCTGTTTTTTATATCTGAACTCGGAGATAAAACACAGATAGCCGCCATGACTCTTGCAATGAATGAAAATCCTTACGGGGTTTTTGCCGGCGCTTCTTTGGGAATGATATGCGCAAATTTAGTCGCAATAGGCGTTGGAATTTTGCTTGGAAAAAAACTTCCGCAAAAAGCCGTCAAATATTTTTCCGCAGCTCTTTTTATCATAATAGGCGCCGCAGGTTTTATATCGCTTTTATTTAAATAAAAGCCGCAAAATACAAAAACTCCGGCAACGCCGGTTTTGGGATTTATTTTACAGAAAAAGCCTTGCTTTTTTACTAAGATATTGTCAAAAGCAAAATCAGTAAAAGGAGATCGGTATGAAAAATCTTATTTCCATATTGTTAAGACTTGCGGGGTTAGGCTGCATAGGATATGCGGCTTTTGTCATAGTCAAATGGTATATTTACTGGATTTCGTATTATTTTATCGGCAGCATAAAACCGTCGCTTATAGTCGGTCTGCTTACTTTTTTTCTTGCGCCTCTTGCCGCAATCGTTGACTTGGCATGGCACTCGATGCCTCAAAATACGGTTGACGAAGGCATAATGTTTTTGGCTTTTTTTATAGCGGGAAAGATAATATTTTCTATCGGAGAGAAACTTGCTCCAAAATACTAAAAAACGCAAAAGCGCATAAAAGCGTATAGTTTCTCGTCTTAAAGTTTAATTGCAGCTTCCAAACGGTTTATTCCTTCTTCAATGTTGTTTAAAGAAGTCGCATAAGAAAGCCTTATATAGCCTTCAGCTCCGAAAGCCGAACCGGGAACAACTGCTATATTGGCTTTTTCAAGCAGATAATCGGCAAGCTCTATATCGGTGTTTATGGTTTTTCCGTCGTAGGTTTTACCCAGCAAAGCTTTGACATTTGGGAAAACGTAAAAAGCTCCGTTTGGCGTTAAGCAGGAAATCCCTTCAATATCGTTTAATCTTTTAACTATGTAATTTCTTCTTTTTTCAAATTCTTTTCTCATCAATTCAACGTTATCCTGCGGACCGTTTAAAGCTTCAATTGCGGCTTTTATTGAAATTGAAGCGGCATTCGACGTAGATTGGCTTTGAATTTTTATCATAGCCGCAACTATGTCTTTAGGACATGCCGCATAACCTATACGCCAGCCTGTCATGGCATAAGCTTTTGAAACTCCGTTTATAACGCAGGTGATAGCTTTTACCTGCGGGGAAACGGCGGCTATGGAATAAAACTTAAAATCGTCGTATATGAGTTTTTCGTATATTTCGTCTGAAACTATAACTATTTTATTTTCCATGCAGACGCCGGCTATCGCTTCAAGTTCGGCTT
>JAISRM010000057.1 GCA_031273645.1 Endomicrobium sp. | reverse complement strand
CCGTATGAACCTATGATCCCGACGTTCAAATTAAAAGAGAGCACGAGTTTCCATATAGTCGGAAAAAACCAGCTTGATTTAGCTATGCCTTTAACGTAATTTACATTTCCTCCAAGCGGTCCTCCGGCAACTTGAAGATTGAACAATTGCCTGTTTCCTCTTGAAGGATCAAATATATAATCTCTCGTATCGTAAACAACCTGCCCCATTATGCTTGAAGTTCTGTCTTTTGATAAATCGGTATTTCTTTTAATTTCATCTATAACTGACGAATCTATATCGTAGAGCTGAACGTATTCGTAAGTATATCCAAATAGCAAAGATATGTAATCGCTTATTCTCGGACCTACGCGCGCCGAAACGCCGAGCCTGTTTTCATTGTATGCGTTTGTAACGGCCGCATAGTCGCGTTTCCTTTCAATATTATACGCGCTAAGCATAAGGCTTGCGTTTTTGTTAAAAATCCACGGCTCCGTCCAATCTATTTCATAATTTTGTCTTCTTGCTCCAAATTCCCATAAAAGATTGACCCTTTGGGCAAGCCCGAAAAGATTCATATGCTGAAATTGTATTGAACCTACAAACTGGTCAACCGACGAATAACCCGCGCCCGCCGTTATCATGCCGGGTTTGCCTTCCGTGATGTTAAAAATAAGATCCATAATATCAGGAGAACCCGTCGGAAGTATTTGAGGCTCGGCAGATTCAATAAAGCCGAGATTATAAATTTTTTCCATGCTTCTTCTTACTTTTGCCGCAGCTAACACTTCCCCTTCTTTAAGCAAAATTTCCCTTTTGATGACTTTTTCTTTTGTGGACACTAAGCCGTCCACATAAATTCTTCCGACATACACTACGGAATTTTCCGTAATCGGAAGGCTTATGTTGACCACGCCTTCTTTATCGCCTTTGTCAAAAGACGGATTAATAGACGTATTAAGATAACCTTTGTTTGAATAAGCTTCATAAATGCCCTGAATCGTTTCAAAAACTTTATCCTGTTTAAATTCCGTCCCCTGCTTTATTTTAATAAGCTTATTCATTTCTTTGTCGCTTAGCGCCGCGTTTCCTGAATAAGATATTTCCCCAAGCTCGTATTTTATGCCTTCGCTTATATTAAGAGTAATAAACATTTTTGTTCTTTCTTCATTATAAGTCGTTGACGAAGAGACGAATTTATAATCCATATACCCGTTGTTTTTATAAAAGGATTCTATCGATTTAAGATCGGCCGCATAAGTATCTTCTTTAAAAACTTTTTTCGGTTTTGTTTTCATCTGTTTGAGAACTTTCTTTTCGCTAAAAGAAATAACGCCTTCAATTTTTACTTCGCCGATAACAACTTTGTTGTTTTCCGATATTAGAAAAGAAATCGTCATTTTGTTGGTTTCTTGATTTACGGTGGGGTAAACTTCTATCTGAACGTCGGCGTAACCGTCGTCTTTATAGAGATTGGATATTATTTTTTTTGTCTCTTCAAATTTTAAAACGTCGTAAAAATCTTTTTCTTTAAGAGAACTCTTAGATTTTAATTTTCCGTTTGAAAATTTCTTATTGCCTTTAAAAGTTATTTTATCGACGTAAGGTTTTTCGCTGACGGTAAATATCAGCTCTCCGTTTAATTTGTTAAAACGAAATTCTGCGTTTTCAAAATTGCCCAGATCAAGAATAGCCCTCACGTCGTCTTTAGCGATCTCTGTGGAATAAGACTTGCCTTCTTTTGAAGAAATTGCAGAAAGAACCGTTTTAACTTTAACGTTTTGAAGCCCGTCAACTAAAATATTGGAAATTACTCCGGGTTCCTGCGCATATAGGGAATTTACGGCAAAAGAAGTTAAAAACAATATAAAAAACAAGCTCTTTTTCATTTATCAATCCTTTAAAAAAATAAAACATATAAATTTATGCATATAATTTATATATTTTATTATAAATATGCAAAAAATTCAATTATATTAATTTTACCCCCAGTCCATAACGGCTGCGCTTGGGTTTTTATTGCAAGCTTTTAATTTTAAGTCCGGACTGCAAAAAAGAGATTCTGCGTCGTCCGGAGAATGCGGCTAAGTATTTTTTTAGTTTTTCTCGTCTTTATTTTGTTTATTGCGGGGCAGTCCGAAACGAAACTGATGCTGAAGCATCAATTTTCTGTCGGGCTGATGCTGAGACGTTTCGGATTCAAGCTCGTAACTTCCGCTTAAATACAAATTGTTTGAAAGTTTATATTTCATCTCGATAGCGTGGCGCAAATCAAGTTTATTATTTACTTGGTCAAAAGTTATTGAATAGCCCAGAAGAATCTGATTAGTAAGATTTTTTTCAACGGAATATTTCGTTCCAAAAAGAAGACTTTCAAAAGAAGAATTTTCAATATCCGTCGTTGCGCTTTGTTCTGAAACAGGAACATAGGTTACTTTAAAATTATCTACAAGTCCGGTTTTTCTCAAAACGGTTCTTGCCAGAGGCGTGGCTATATTGCTGTCTATAAGCCGCAAAGCCTGCTGTCTTAAAGCAAAATCCGTAAAACTGATAAGAGGCGCAGATTGCGCGCCTGCGTCTTGCTCGGTTCTGGTAGCCTTTGCCAAAGCCGTCTGAGAATCCATAGTAGGATCGTCTTTTGAATAAAAACGGGCGTTTAACGCTCCTATCTCGGATTTATCGATAACCATTCTTATCGTATCGGCTTGGCTGTCAACTTTTGAATAAACTACGGTTTCGGCCTCTCCGGAAAGAAAAACAAGATTGTTTTCCGTAACTTCAAGTTTTGCAGATATTATGTCAAAATTGATGCCGAGATAATTTATATTTCCTCTTTGCGTGTCAATTACTCCCGGCGCTTTTATGCTTCCGCTTTTTCCTTTTATGTTAAGTTTGCCGTTAATCCATGCATTAATAAAGGAATTTTCGTATTTTGTGTTTTTTCCGGTAAGCAGCTCTATATCAAACTCTGTGTCGTCGGGCAAAGGAAAGTCCGAGTCGTCGTCGTCGGGCGGCGGAAAAGAAAAGCGCGTGTTTTCCAAAATAACGCGGCCGGCAATTTTAGGTTTAGACGGAGTTCCTGAAACCGTAATATCAAATTTAGGCTCTCCTGTGGAAACGTCTTTGAGCATGTTTTTAGATAATATGAAAGAAGAAATCGGAAGATCCGGAACCTGAACGGGCACGCCTTTATCGTCGCTGAAAATCCTCAGATTAATGTCTGCAATCTGAAAATTGTTGAGGCTCAGTCCGCCGGAAGCGTTAAAACGCCCCGCTCCGCTTTTGGCGGAAAACTTATTTATTTTGACATTATTGTCGTTAACCGAAACGCTTACGTTCAAATCTTTAATTCTGCCAAGATAAGATAAGGAATCAAACGAACCTCCGCTTACGGTCAATTCTCCGTTATTGTTTATTTTTTCGGGAGTTCCGGAAACTCTGCCTTTAACGGTAAATTTTCCCGATCTGGGCTTAAAAAATTCTCCGCTTAAATATTTAAGAAAGTTAAGTTTATTGTCTTCTATTTCATAATTTATATCCACGCCTTTTTTCTTCATCGGCTTTGAAAGCGAAGAATCAAGCCAGAAAGGAAAGTACCCTTTTACTGAAACGCGTATTTCGTTTTTTTTGCGGATTTCGGCGTTTTTAACGACAGCCTGATTGTCCGACGCGGATATTTCAACGTCAATGTCGTCGTAAGGAATGCCCATGATCGTTCCGTTGAGAGAATTGACGGATAATTTTGCCGTCGGTTTTAACAGGGTTCCAAAACAAACGGCCTTTAGCGACATCGTCCCTTCCATATCTACCGGCAAATCAAGCATTTCGGTCAGAAAAACCCAGTCGAGAGCCGTTGCGCTTGCGGACAAATCGATCTTATCACCTTCAAACGATGCGTTTAGCGACAGAGACGAAGCGTTTTTTGAAATTAAAAAATCTTTAACGGAAATTCCTTGCGAAAAATCTATAAGTCCTGCGATTTTTAATGAAGACGCGCTCGTATCATCTTGAAATATGCTGAGTTTTTTATCTTTAATTACGTAATTTATTTCATGAGAGAGAATTTTATATCTGTTTATCCAAAAATTACTTATTGCCATTTTTCCGCCATATACGGAGCCGCCCTTTTTCTTATCCATAACTCCGCTGAGAAGAATGCGCCCAAACATGTCGGACGGTCCGGGGTGGGCGTTGACTAAAAATAAATTAAGATCGTATTTTCCGTTTTTTAGGTTAAAATTTCCGCCGTCTGCCCTTATCTCGCTGTCTGCAATTTTTGCCGACGCGCCGTTTATGCTGATTTTTCCGCCGGAAATTTCTATACCGGATTTAAATCCGTTCAGCTTGACGTTCTTAACGAAAACATCAGAACCTACAACAGCCATTTTTGCGACGGGAAAACCGTTTTTGAAAGAAACCGTTCCGGAACCCTCAAACTTTCCTTTTACGGGAGTTCTAAAACCGACAAGCTTATTAATAATTGTTTCATTAAAATTTTTAACTGAAACTCCGAGAGTTCCTTTATCGTAATATTTTCCGTTTATCAGTATGCCTGTTTTACCGGAAACAAATTGCGCGCCGTCAATATTTAAAATGCCTTTTGCGTAGGATAATTTTGAAGACATGGAAAACGGTATTTTTAAATAATCTCCTTTTTTTAACGAGATGTCCGCGTTCATTGCAAATCCTGCGGAATCTCCCGAAAATTTAAGGGAAGCGTTAAGCAGTCCAGATATGCCTGAAAACAAATTTTTAATGTTCGTATTTTTAAAATTCAAAGCTCCCAAAAGCTTTTTATCCGAATAATTAACGAAGACGCTTCCGTCTAATCCGTTGTCTGATTTTATATCCGTAATTTCAATTTTGTCGCGCGTTATAAGCGCAGAAGCGTTAAAATTTTTAAACGGAACTTCGGATATTCTAATGTTTCCGCTTTCAAATTTTCCCGAAACTTCTTCTTTGTCGCTCAAACTGCCGTTAAACGCCAAGTCTCCGTTTAAAAGAACTCCGCCGCAGTCTATATCGCGCATTTTAAGATTAAAATAAGATTGCGGGGTCGTTTCGCTAAAGCCTATAAGCCCGTAGGCGTATGCGCTTGTCTTTCCGGAGCCTTTAAATATTACGTTTTTTATGTTGACGCGCTGAGCGTTAAAATCGCCTTTTATTTCAAATTTGGAATAGGCGTTTGCGCCTATCGTTCCGTCGTAAGCTTTTATGTCAAAATCCATTATTCCGTCTTTTTCGTATATTATTCTTCCGCCGGCCGTTCCGCTTAATCCTTTGTCGGAATATCCGAACAATTTTAAAATATTAGCCGTATTGACGCTTACAAATTTAAAATCTGCCGACAACACTACGCCTTCTTCGACGACAGTGTTAAAAATTATTGAATTATCGCCTTTGTAAAAATTAAAAACGTACATAGAGCCCTGTCTTGCGATCAGTCCGTAAATATCTGTTTTGCCTATTTTTTCGGTATTGACTCCTTTAATGAAAATTTTTATCTTTCCCGAATAATCGTCTATGGAACCTTTAGCTTCGATAACCCCTTTAGGATTTTCTCCGGCTATGGCGGCAAAAGGCATTTGCGAAACGTTAGATTTATTGAGGTTTAACTTTATTTCTCCGGTATTGAAATTTCCTTCAACTGAGCCTGCGGTTTTTCCGGAAAACTGCAAAATCCCTTTATAATTTCCGTTTTTTTGAATTGAAGCCGTTAAGGAATTTTTCTTTTCTTCGTCGTAGAAACAGACGATGTCAAAGCGTCCTTGTTTATCTCTTTGAGCGTTAATGTCAAAATTTCCAAGCTTGAAACCAAGAAATTCAAGATTGTTTATCGCCGCCGAAACGTCAAGAAGGCCGGAGTAAACGGCGTCTGTCTGCAAAGTTCCTTTTAATTGCGGATTGATCTTTGACAAATCGAGATCTGCCGCAACTTTCAGCGCTTTCATATCCTCAGAGTTTAACGTTATCTTGCCAAATTTTCCTTCTAATACGGAGCTTATTCCTTCGGCGTTTTTTATGACAGACCAAGACGAGCCCGAAATGTCGTATTTCCCGTAAGAAAAGTTTTTAACGTCGGCAAACTGGCTGAAATTGCGCGATAAATGATCAAAAGTTCCGTTGACGTCGATAAGACAGCTGTAAGAATCCGACGATGAAATTACGCAATCAAACGCAAAAACGCCGTCGTCTTTTTGCAAGACCTTCATATTGACGAGGAATTGGTTTTTATATATTTCGGCGGCGGCAGAGGCAAAGATTTTTTCTCCAAAAAAGGAGATCAGGCAATCAGCAAACTCAAAATCAGAGTCTGCGTATTTAAGTTTTATGTTGTCTATATTTACGTCTAATTGTAAAAAAGGAAGTTTAATTTGCAAATCTTCATTTTTGCTTGAAAGTTCTTCAGGCGGTTTTGCCTGATTTGCGGTTAAATCTATCTCTGCGCCGGATATTTCAATATTTTTGATATACTCGGCGGGATTGCTCAGATTTGTAATTATTTTAAACAGGCTCAAATATACGGTTGTCTTTTGAAAACGCATGCGCTCGTCAACGACTGCGTCCGTAACGGAAAAACCTCTTTTTAAAGGAGAAAAGTAAATATTGCCCAGCGTTATTTTGTGTCCGGAAATTTTAGAAAGGTAATTTTCAACATGCGGAACGACTATCACGGTTCTTATGTTATATACTGCAAAAAAAACCGCGGAAAGTATTAAACAATATAAAATATACCTTAAAAATTTCAGCATTATTTAATCGTCCTGAAAAGCTTTGCAAAATCCTTTAAAAAAGGGTTTTGCAATAATAAATCCCGCGGTCAATTTTATTTTATCGGAACGCCGGTAAGTCTTGTAAGACTTTTGAACTCTTTTATAAGTTTCAATGTGATTTTTCCGGGAACTCCGTCGGCAATTTCTCTCATATCCACTTTTACCACCGGTATAACTTCGGCGGCCGTTCCGGTAAGAAAGAGTTCGTCGGCGGTATATACGTCGTAAATCGTAAGCAAGCGTTCGTAAACGGCGATTTTAGCTCTGTTTTTGGCAAGTTCTATAACTGCGTTCCTTGTGATTCCTTCCAATGCTCCAGATGAAGCAGGCGGAGTATATAATGCGCCGTTCTTTACCAAAAATATATTGTCTCCCGTGCATTCGGCAACGTAACCTTCGGAATTTAGCATTATGGTTTCCATAACGCCGGCTCTTATAGCTTCCATTTTTGCCATGATATTATTTAAATAATTTAAAGACTTAACGTTGGGGCTTAGGCAGTCGTGGCGGACTCTTCTTGTGGAAGCCGTAACGACTTCCATTCCTTTTTCGTATAATTCGGAAGGGTAAAGCGAAATATTGTCGGCAATAATTATTATCGACGGAGGCTCCGTGCATTTTCTTGGATCAAGCCCTAAATCTCCGACGCCTCTTGTAACTATCATTCTTATGTAAGCGTCTTTTAAATTGTTTGCAAGAAGCGTTTTTATAGTAGCTTTTTCCATATCTTTTTTGCTTATCGGTATGCTGAGATTTATTGCTTTTGCCGAATACCACAATCTGTCAAGATGTTCTTTAAACCTGAATATTCTGCCGTTATAAGCTCTGATTCCTTCAAAAACACCGTCTCCGTAAAGAACGCCGTGGTCAAAAACTGAAATTTTTGCGTCTTCTTTTGAAACAAGCTTCCCGTTGAGGTAAATCTTCATAGTCAAATCCCCTTTTTCTAACGGCAATTAATAATGAATAATTTATGCGCATCTTAAAACAAAAACCGAAGCGGCTTTTTCTAATGAAATTTCCGCGCTAATTACTATTTTAATTGTCTTTTATTATGCTTCCGTCTTTCATTTTTATCCGTATGTCTGTTTTGGACGCAAGTTCTTCGTTGTGCGTTACAAGAATTAAAGTCGCTTTTTTTTCTGAAGAAACGTTTAAAATAAGTTTTTCTATCTCTTCTCCCGTAGCTCTGTCTAAATTTCCCGTAGGCTCGTCGGCAAAAATAATTTTAGGATCGTTTATAAGTGCCCTGGCAAGAGCGGCTCTTTGCTGTTCCCCTCCCGATAACTCGTTTGGAAAATGGCTTTTCCTATGCAAAAGACCTACTTTGCCCAGAATTTCTTCGGCTTTTGCGGCATGCAGATTTCTTTTATCCCAAACCGGCAGAAGAATATTTTCTAAGACGGTAAAATCGGCAAGAAGATAATG
>JAISRM010000007.1 GCA_031273645.1 Endomicrobium sp. | reverse complement strand
ATTTTTACTAAAAAATTCTTCTTACATTTTGTTTTTAGTTTGTCATTCCAGCGAAAGCGGGAATCCATTTTTACTAAAAAATTCTTTTTACCTTACGGCTTCAGTTTGTCATTCCCGCGAAAGCGGGAATCCTCGTTTACTAAAAAATTCTTCTTACCTTACGGCTTTAAAGAAAATAATGTAAGAAGCTATATTAGTTTAAACATGGATTCCCATTTTCATGGGAATGACAGACCGAAAGACATTTTAAGACGACAGACTGTGTGGTCTGTTATTCCCGTCAGTTCATCCGCCGGATCTGTCATTCCCGCGTTTTTAATATTCGTTCTTCCTAAGCAGCCTGCGCCCGAATGTTTTTATCGGGCGGGAATCCATTTTTGCTAAAAAATTCTTTTTACCTTACGTCTTCAGTTTGTCATTCCCGCGAAAGCGGGAATCCATTTTTACTAAAAAATTCTTTTTACCTTACGTCTTCAGTTTGTCATTCCCGCGAAAGCGGGAATCCATTTTTGCTAAAAAATTCTTATTACATTTTGTTTTTAGTTTGTCATTCCCGCGAAAGCGGGAATCCATTTTTACTAAAAAATTCTTCTTACCTTACGTCTTCAGTTTGTCATTCCCGCGAAAGCGGGAATCCACGTTTACTAAACAATTCTTCTTACCTTACGTCTTCAGTTTGTCATTCCCGCGAAAGCGGGAATCCATTTTTACTAAAAAATTCTTATTACCTTACGTCTTTAAAGAAAATAATGTTAGAGGCTATATTAATTTAAACATGGATTCCCATTTTCATGGGAATGACAGACCGGTGAAACTTGTATTCCCATTTTCATGGGAATGACAGACTGGTGAAACTTGGATTCCCATTTTCATGGGAATGACAGACCTTGAAAAAACAATTGACTCAACAGACTTCGTCTGTGTTCCATAAAACAGGCGAAGCCTGTCCCATTTTCATGGGAATGACACTTGACACAACAGACACAGTCTGTGTTTCCATAAAACAGACTTCGGCTGTGTTGCATAAAGCAGGCGAAGCCTGCCGGTATAAAAAAATCCCCGGGCTTTAAAATCAGCTCCGGGGTTAATATACAATATTTTTCTTCTCTCGTCCGGACTTTACCGTCGGCGCCTGAATTTCACAGGCTCAGTCCGCTGCTTTGCGCGGAGTCGCAGGCTTAAAACATTGCTTTGCAATATTTTTTACTGCCGGTAAGGAATTAAAAAGCTTTTAGGCTTTTTTCACCTTCCCCGAAGATATTTAATTATCAAATTACGCCCTGCGGCAAACTGCAGTTTTTGGAAACAACAAAACAACTAAAAATGAAAAACAAAGTTTTTGTTTTAAACATGGATTCCCGTTTTCATGGGAATGACAGACCGGTGAAACTTGAATTTCCGTTTTCACGGGACAGACACAAACAAAACAAGCGCAGTCTGAAAAGAAATAATGTTAGAAGCTTTATTAATATTAAACATGGATTCCCGTTTTCATGGGAATGACAGACTGGTGAAACTTGAATTTCCGTTTTCACGGGACAGACACAAACAAAACAGACGCAGTCTGAAAAGAAATAATGTTAGAAGCTTTATTAATATTAAACTTGTATTCCCGTTTTCACGGGAATGACAGACCGGTGAAACTTGTATTCCCGTTTTCACGGGAATGACAGACACAAACAAAACAGACGCAGTCTGAAAAGAAATAATGTTAGAAGCTTTATTAATATTAAACATGGATTCCCATTTTCATGGGAATGACAGACCGGTGAAACTTGGATTCCCATTTTCATGGGACAGACACAAACAAAACAGGCGCGGTCTGAAAAGAAATAATGTTAGAAGCTTTATTAATATTAAACTTGGATTCCCGTTTTCACGGGAATGACAGACCGGTGAAACTTGGATTCCCGTTTTCATGGGACAGACACAAACAAAACAGACGCGGTCTGAAAAGAAAATAATGTTAGAAACTATATTAATATTAAACATGGATTCCCGTTTTCACGGGAATGACAGACCGGTGAAACGTGGATTCCCATTTTCATGGGAATGACAGACACAAACAAAACAGACACTGTCTGCGTTTCCATAAAACAGACGAAGTCTGTAATTTTCAATATTTAAGCATTTTATTTATTTTTATGTCAAACAAGATGTTAAAGGGCTTTAATCGTCGGGGAATATGGGAAATTTAGTATTAGGAAGATTTGCCGCCGCTTGCTGTACAATCAGTTTGCATAACAAAAATAAGCAAAAGGGTTTTTTTTAAGGGAATCTGAAGGTGATGCTTAAGAAATGCGAACCTGTTGAATCCGTAACTTCTAAAGGAAGCCCGAAAGCATAGTCAATGTAGAGCCTGCTGTCTTCAAGAATGCCGCCGAAATCAAAGATATATCCCAAACCGAAATTGACCTGACTTTCCCAGCCGCCTGCTCTTACCGCAAGCTTTCCGTCGATCATTTTGCTTTCTAAACCGAAAATAATTAAGTTGCTGCCTTCTCTCATTTCATAATCAAGCGCGGCGGTAAAACGCGGTATTTTAAAAAAAGGAATTTCTTCGCTGTAATAAGACAAACCTAAAACGTTGGTATGTTTTATTCTGTCTTCCTGCCAATAACCCATGTCGGGACGCGTTAAATATTTGTTGCTGTAACCAAAAGAAATGCCGTATTCAAACCTGAACAATAATCCCAAATCAAAAGTAAAACCGGAACTTGAATATTTGCTTGTGTCGTCGTCTATGGTTTCGGTCATTAAATATTTAAAATTTATGCCCGCCAAAACGCTTACCCACTCTATGTCGAGCATTTTCAAAACGTCGTCCATTTCCCTTGCATACCCTAACGAAAAAGTGTCTTCGCGTCTGTAACCTGTATTTGCAAAAGACGCCCACGAAGCCGACAAAGTTCCGTATCTCTTATCAAGCGGATATACTCCCGCCAAATAATTTGCTCCCCAATCTACGCCGTCAAGACTTGTAAAAAGCTTAGAAGACATAAAGCTGACTTCGGGTTTTTCCATTTCGCCCGTGCCGGCTATATTATACATTAATGCGTTTGAATCGTCGGCAACGGCCGTAAAAGCTCCGCCCATACCCAAAGCTCTTACGCCCCAATAGGTAGTTTCAAACAGAGCAAAGGCCTGATTTGAAAAAAACGCAAGCGCCGATAATAAAGTTATAATTTTTTTTATCATAATTTATTCCGTATAATCCTTTTATAAATCGCGACAGTTCCGCTACCTTACTATAACAATAGTTCCCGACGTAGTTTTCCCGTCAACTTTTATCTGATATATATAAGAGCCGGTTTCAACAAAATTTCCGTTATTGTCTCTTTTATCCCACTCAAACGGATAGGCGGTGATATTCTTTACGACTTTTCCTCTTGCATTATAAATTCTTACCGTATCGCCGTCTCTTAAGCTTTTGAAAGTTATTTTAGAATCTTGCGGCGTCAAAACGCGCTGGTCAGGTCCAAAACCTTCGTCGAGGTTTGAACCCTTTGTAAATATGGCGTAATATCCCAAATCGGTTCCGGCAGCGGCAAGATTAACCGTAGCGGTTCTTAAATCGGTATTATTGCTAAAGCTTACGTTTTCCCATTTGCGTCTATTTATATTAAACCATTTAACTTCAATATTGTTGAAATCGGGAGCAGGCGCATCGCCGTAATAAATAGAAATAACGGGTTTTAAGCTGTTGTCTTTAAGCGAAATATTTTCAGGGGCAAAATGATACGTTATTAAAGGTTTTATAGAATGCGAAACCGGCAGAGGATCGACGTCGGTATATAATTCCCTTATTATGAAATTGACGTTTGACATCAGCGCTCCGTTTACAAACTGCACGGAAGTATCGCCTCTGCGCTGGTCTCCGCTTTGCAAAATGCGGATTCCCCCGCCGGAATTTATGCTTCCGACTCTCGTATGTCCGTCGTGTTCTGTGTCAATATATCCGGACTTGGGATAATATCCTATAGTTCCGTCGTCGCTTATGGCAATTATTCTGTAATGCGTATAAATATTTTTCTTTGTCGTTAAAAGCGGAACGGTTTCAAAAACGTAAGTTCTCGGGGCTGTTTTTCTGTACAATGCAGGCGTCTTAACGGGGGCGGTGTCTTCGTCGGTATAATATTCAAGATAAACGGCGCTTTCAGAAAGATCTTTGCTTTCGTCATAAACTAAAGATTTTAAATTCGCGCTGGGACCAGAAAGCGTAATTGTGCCGACGGCGACAAGCGTTCTCATATTAACCGAAACTCTTTCTATAGGCTTATGAAATATATTTACTACAGAAATTTCCGGAGCCGTATAAAAAGAAACCTCCGCGCTAAACCTTACTATGCGATGTTCCGGATCCGGCGTAAGCGTCGCCGCATAGGCAAGCCCGCAAATTTGCATAACTATTAGAATGGTAAAAAAAAGTTTTTTACTCATTAAAATACTCTATTATTATATTTGCCTTATACGTAACTTTTGACAAATTTCTTAAATCGGCCATAAAATATAGGCGCACTTTACTATCTGGCGGATGACCATACTGATAAGCATTATATCTTGCTCCCTCTCTATCATAAAACTTTATTTCTTCGCAGCCTTTATGCAAAGGAGTTGAATTTGAAAAAGCCGCTATATCTTTTAAAACTCTCCACGGATGATCAGGCCAAGTACTCGGCTGGGAAAACCATGCCGGATCTAATATATCTGTTGCGCTTGTAGAAGCCGGTCTCCAGAATATAGGAATCATCGGGCGCGACGGAAATACCGTATTTACAAAACCTGAAGCCGTTGTAGAATCTATATCCCCTTCATAGACGGCATTAGTTATGGTAACCGACGATTTATTATCCGTATATATTTGAATACACCAACCGTTTCCTTCAATATCATGTAAAGCAATATCAATATATTGATTGGCCAGACTGTATTGAGAATAATCGCCGCTTGTCCATGTTATTTTGTCAAATGACTCAGAATTATCAGAAGTGTTTCTCATCTGTATAGAAACAACGCTCCCCCCCCCGTCGCTCGTTAGCCCAACTCCTTGTTTTCTCCATAAAATAGAGTCTATCGCCACAGGAATTCCCCACTGACTTTGAGAACTTCCATTATTATGCCTCATAATAAAAGGCTGCGTAACAGAAGCTAAGCTTGTTGTGGTTATATTAGCGTCAAAAGAACTGTTTAGCGGTATATGAACCCTTTGCCACTCAGTTGAATTTTGATCAAAACCTATGCTTGATAAAGTTTTCCATATTTCCTTGCTGCCTCCTGCGGCTATAAAACCTATTTCAAAACCTCCGGCATATGAAGAAGGGTTAGAAATTTTCAAGTTGGCTACAAATTCTCCGCCGTAATAAGCCGACATATCTTTAGGTACAGTTGTAACGCTGTTTACAAGGTCTGCAAATCTGAAAGCCCAGCCGCCCCAGCCGCTATTGGTTCTTGTAGCCAAAATATACTTTTCACCTTCAAAAGCATCGGCAGAAGAAGCTGTATCAGCCAAACTCATTGTGCCTTCCCACGTATCTAAAGTAACTTTATCGTTTTGCATGTCGCCGTTTATAATAGCGCCATAAAAAGTGTCGGAATAAACTCCGTAAACGGCTAAATCAACAGACTCGTAATTAACCGCAGTAATAGCCATATTAGTAAATGTAACATTTACAAAATCCTGCGTGTCGGCTATTTGGCGCGGCGCAATACTTACTGTCGCCGAACCCGGAACCGCCGGAGCTCCCGTAGCTGAAGAGCGTTTATAAAAATGCACGGTTTTAGTAGTAGTATCCGTATTATAAGCTATAAAAGTTCTCGTTCCGTTTTTATTCATTACCAAAAAAGACGGACTGTCCGAATAATAATCCGTATCAACAGACCCTAAAGCGTTAAAAAAATGTAAAAAATGATAAGAATAACTTAAACTGCTGCCGTCGTCGCCAAGACCCTGATTCCATGTGTCTGGAAAATTTGTCGGCATATTTGCGGCAGTCCAATCGGTTAAAGCTCCGGGAGCGTCAAAAAGAGCTTTAAATCTAAGCCAAACGTCTCTCCAAAAATTATTTTTTGACGTATCGCGCCCAGCCCACATTTCATTATAAAAACTCTGGGCGTAAGTTGTATCATAGCCCAAATAAAGCATAGACGGCGTAAGCGGCAAAACCTGAATGCCCATTACCGTTTGCGTAATTTTAGGGTCCCACCACAAACCCCAGTTAAATTCATTGTCAAAAAGCATGCCGACATTTGCATGATTAAATTCGCTTCTCTGCCAAATGCGTCTGTCGGGATCTGAAGAATTTACATCCATATTAAAGTAATAATTTTTTATAGCTTCATATTGCGTAGTGTATCCGTAAACGCCGAGATCTATATAACTGTTATTTCCGGTTACAAGCCCCCATAAATATATGCCCGCCCAAGCGTTCATAGCTTCTGAAGACGATTCTTCGTCATTTCCAAAACCAAGACTGCTGCCGCCTCTGCCGTTTGCATACGAATGACCTTCATAGACGTCAAAATTTCTTAAAAACGGAAAACTTGTATCGTTTCTGTTAGGATTAGCGACTTCTTTAACAAGCAAGTCCACCATGCCTTTATATTCCGAACTTTCGGCAAAAGACGGATCAAACATGGCAAGTATCGCCGAAGCGTAAATAAAATATCCGTAATGAAAGTGATGGTCGTTAAATTTACTTGCGCCGAAATCGTCAATTCCAGAACCGCCCGGATTTGAGCCTATAATTCCGCCCCACGACGAGTCGTATCCAAAATACTTAGTTGCGTTTTGCCCTGAATACCACGTTGAAAGTTCATTTTTCAATCTTGCTATCATGGTGTCGCGCGCAGAAGAGTCGCCCTGCTGATGAAAAACAGGTATAAGATTTGCGGCTCTTGCAACGGCTTTGCCGTGATAATAAGTATTAGAATTTCCTATCCAATTGCCGTCTATGCGCGCATATGCGGGATCAAAACTTTTGTCGTAATTTATATAAGTTTGAAGATCGGATTTATTAGCCATAGGAAGTTCATATGTTAAAAATGGAACTATTCCGTTAAAATTATGTTTAGTTGAGAAAGAACTTCCGGCGCTTACTTTTAACAAACCTCTTATACTTTTATATGTGTTTGTTTTATTTGGAGAACCTACAAGGTTCTTCCATTGATGAGGGTATAAAGCAAAAACTGTCTGCGTCGTATTAAAATTTCCGCCGCTTCTTTTAGGCGTAACGGTAAAATTATATTCGGTTGTAAGTTCAGAATTGTTTTTATTAAAAGTCCAGTTTACCTGCGTATCGGTAATAAAATTATAAGCGTACTGATAATAATCGTTAAAAATTGTCCAAGCGCCGCTGTCGTCTGCCGCTGCGGCCGGAGATTTTAAAAGAGCTATAGATAAATATCTGTCGCTTTCAGAAGTTCCAAAAAGCGTTATATTGCAAAATTCGCGAACAAGAGAATTGCCGTCAGGCCAAGTTTCAACAGTACTGACTGTAAAAACAGTTCCTTCAGGAGCATATATTCCAAAATACTGGTACGAAGCGGAAGAATCTCCGGAATCGTCCGTCGCATTTATATAATTCTTTATCATTATACGGTCTGTAGTAGTTGTAGTGCCTATAGCAATAGGCGTCATAACTCCCCCGTTATTATAATAGTACGAAGTTACAGAACCGTTGGTTCTATATTTCATTTCAAGCCTCGGGTTTACGCCGGGCGTAAAATAATTGTAAGTAAAAACAAAACCTTTGCCGAAAGTTGAAGTCATCTTGCGCGCAGAATTTGAAGAATCTTCCAAAACTGCGGTAAAAGACCAATCGTTGTAACTTTTCAATTTTGTATTTTCAGCTTTAATTATATCGTCCATACCTACGTCGTAAGCGCCCTGCACGGAAAAAGCCATAATTCTGTTTATTCTTACCGCGGCCTTTCCAAAATCAGAAGCGTTTGTTTTTATATTTTGTCCGCCCACGCTGTAGCCCCAGCCGCCGCCCTGCAAAGTTTGATGGCTGCTCCAAGGGAAACCTATATCGTAAACAATAGTCATCGGCGTAGGAGATATTCTGTTTCCGAAGAAATCGTTAAAATCGTTTTGAGCTGCATCATTTGCATCTGTAAAAATCGACGTAAACCATTTATTTGTAGGATAGGGAGAAACCGAAGAAAAAGACGAATCAAGCCTTGCCGGAGGCATTACGGAAGTATAATTTGTCAAGTTTGCGTTACCACCCGGAGACGGCTTTAAAAAATCACCCGGATAAGACGAGAGAGCTGGAACCCCTCTCAAAGTTTTCGTTTTAACATTAGAGCCTGCGGCATTAGATACGTTAGTGGAATAAGAATTATTAGGACGCGGTCCTGCATAAACGCTTGAATAAAAAACAACCGCCGCAAAAAATGCCAAAAATAATAGTCTAAAAATACATTTCGCTTTCACAGAGAAAATCCTTTTGAAAACAAAGAACTGTAAAACAAAATTAATTACCTTGCGTCTTTAGTCTGTCATTCGTTTTTGCTAAAAAATTCTTCTTACATCTCGTCTTCAGCCTGTCATTCGTTTTGCAAGGTCTGTCATTCCCGTGAAAACGGGAATCCACGTTTACTAAAAAATCCTTCTTACCTTACGTCTTTAGCCTGTCATTCCCGTGTTTTTAATATTTCTTCTTCCTTAGCAGCCTGCGCCCAAGTGTCTTTATCGGGTGGGAATCCACGTTTACTAAAAAATTCTTCTTACCTTACGTCTTTAGCCTGTCATTCCCGTGAAAACGGGAATCCATTTTTACTAAAAAATTCTTCT
>JAISRM010000283.1 GCA_031273645.1 Endomicrobium sp. | reverse complement strand
TTCGCCTATTTTATGAAATATAGCCAGTGTCTTTGTTTGTGCCTGTCATTCCCATGAAAATGGGAATCCATGTTTAATATTAATATCCTCTAACATTATTTCTTTGAAAGACGCAATGTAAAAATAATTTTTTAATAAACGTGGATTCCCACCCGATAAAGACACTCGAGTGCAGGCTGCTAAGGAATAAAGAATATTAAAATCGCGGGAATGACAAGCTGAAAAACATTTTTAGACGACAGACAGCATCTGTTTTATTATCAGACTATTAAGTTATTGTCCGCAGATTGCTGCGGAGCATATGTTGACAATTAAGAATTAACAAATAACAATTAAAACGGCGCAGCCATTAAAATATGTATTTATCAAAAAATTTGGCGGCGGCGATAAACATCATAAAAGAAAGTATCAGCGTAAACAGCATAAATTTCCAAGTCTGTTTTATAATATCTGAAAACTTACTTCCCGAGCTTTCTTTATTTTCCCTTACTTCCATAGCGTATTTGCAGCGGATTTCTTTACTTAAATCGGCATATTCAGTAAAATCGATACAAGAATCGCCTTCCAATACCCATTTCCTTTTGACCATGCAAAAAACCCGGCCTTCGCCGTTTTCATCAAGACTGTTATCGCCTTGAAATAAACAATTTATGCAATAACCCATAATTTCCGCCTTTAACCGCAATAAAATTTACACATATTAAAGTATTATTATTTTACATAATTAACAGCGTTTTGAAAAATCGCTTTACCCCAGCCGTGTTCTCCGTCGTATCCTTCTCTTGACGGATGCTGCAAAGAATAAACGTATCTTTCCGGATGAGGCATAAGTCCGAAAACATTGCCTTTTTTGTTGCATATTGCGGCAATCTGATCGGTTGAACCGTTTGGGTCAAGAGGATAACGCGCAATATTGCCGTCCTGAGCGCAATATTTAAAAACAATCTGGCCGTTTTTTTCAAGTTCATCAATAAGATTTTTATCTTTGGCAATAAATTTGCCTTCTGCATGCGCGACCGGAAGAGTAATAATATCGGGCAGCTTTTGCGTCCAAAGACAATTTGTCGAAGCTTGGTTTTTGCCGGCTTGAGTTTTTAAAGTTTTCAAATATACCCATCTGCACTCAAACTTTCCGGAATCGTTATACGAAAGCGTGGAAATTTGTTCAAAAAGCGACGGCTCGGGCAAAAGACCCATTTTTACCAAAACCTGAAACCCGTTGCACACGCCGATTATCGGCCTTCCGCTTAAAGCGAATTTCTTTATTTTGTCGCCGAGCTTGCTCTTTACTTCGTTTGCCAAAATTTTGCCGGAAGCTATGTCGTCGCCGTAAGAAAATCCTCCCGGAAAAGCCATTATATCGTATTCAAAAATTTTGTCTTTTTTCTCAAGCAAAGCGTTTACATGAACTTTTTCGGCTTGAGCGCCGCAAAGTTCAAAAGCTATTTGCGTTTCAAAATCACAATTTGTTCCTGCAGTCCTTAAAATCAACGCTTTAACTTTTTTCATGTTTTATTTTATGCATCCTTATTTACCGTTGCCGCAAAAACGGGAATTTTTTTATTTTATATTTAACTTCGCTGCCGGACAGACTTCGTCTGTTTTATGGGACAGGCTGCGCCCGAATGTTTTTATCGGGTGGGAATCCATTTTTACTAAAAAATTCTGTCAGACAGCCTTCGGCTGTTTTATAAAAACAGACGCAGTCTGAAAAGAAATAATGTTAGAAACTATATTAATAATAAACATGGATTCCCATTTTCATGGGAATGACAGACACAAGCAAAACAGACACAATCTGTGTTCCATAAAACAGGCGAAGCCTGCCGTTTTCATGGGAATGACAGACACAAACAAAACGGACATTGAAAAAACAATTGACTAAACAGACGAAGTCTGTCTGTGTTCCATAAAACAGGCGAAGCCTGCCGTTTTCACGGGAATGACAGACACATACAAACCCGAGTATAAATCTATATTTACTTAAAAGTCTTCATAAAAAGGGGCGATAGCCCCCCCACCTCTACCAGTTTATAGTGTTTTTCCAACATTTTAAAAGTGTTTCGGATTTTTCTGAAAATTTTATTCCTTCTTTTTTACTTTCAAAAATAATTCTCGGTTCTTCGGTAATGTCGCCGAGTTCCGAAACGGCGCAGCCTTTAAATAACTCTTTGATTTTATCAGAGTTTTCATCTCTTACTTCTATAACAAATCTGCCGTTTGACTGCGAAAATAAAATCTCGGAAGAAGTCAAATTTCCTTTTGTTTTTACGGCGTCTATATTTATTTTGACGCCTTTTTGTCCGGAGAAAGCCATTTCGCTTACCGCTGCGGCAAGACCGCCTTCGCAGCAGTCGTGGCAGGATTCTATTAATCCTTTATTTATCGCCGCGTGCAGTTTTTGCATTAACGGTTTAGATTCTTCGGGATAAACGTCTGGAACTACGCCGTCTTTAATCGCATTTATTTTTGAAAATACTCCGCCGCCCAGCTCATTTCTTGTATATCCCAAAACAAAAACTTTATTGCCGCCCTGTTTAAAAGGCATTGTTACCGTGTTTGCGGCATTTTCAATAACGCCCATCGCCGACACGAGAAGAACGGGAGGAATTGAATATTTTTTTCCGCCTATGCAATACTCATTATGAAGGCTGTCTTTTCCCGATATAAAAGGAACTCCGAAAGCTTTTGACATATCGTAACAGGCGTTTGCCGCGCGCACAAGACTGCCTAAAATTTCAGGTTTATTTGGATTTCCCCAGCAAAAATTATCAAGAATTGAGATTTTATCTATATCAGCGCCGACTGCGACGGCATTTCTTAAAGATTCTTCTATAGCGCTTGCCGCCATTTTATAAGTATTGATTTTACCGTATTGGGGATCTATTCCGTTTGAAAGAACTATTCCTTTTTTAGTATCTTTTACGACGGTATAAGGCCAAATGACTGCGGCGTCTCCCGGACCGGAAACTTCAATGCCGTTTCCCTGAAGAGGTTTAACGACGGTCTGCCCCTGAACCTCATGGTCGTACTGTCGTATAATCCATTCTTTTGAACATACGTTTAAATCGGACAGAACGCCTTTTAACGACTTTAAAAGTTTAGCGGAACTTAATTTAACGGGTTTTTGTTTCTTTTCGGTTTTTATTTTATAGACGGCAAGCCTTGTGGGTTTAGGAACTCCGTCGTGCAGAAACTCCATATCCATATAAGCGACGGTTTCTCCGTTATAAGTAAGCGTAAGTTTTTTATCGTCGGTAAACTCGCCTATAAACGCGGCTTCCACATCCTCTTTTTTAAATATTTCAACTATTTTCTTTTTATTTTCTTTTGGAACTGCAAAAACCATTCTTTCCTGAGCTTCCGATATCCATATCTCCCAGGGGCTAAGACCTTCGTACTTTAAAGGAACTTTAGAAAGTTCTATTTTAACGCCGGTTTTTTCGCCAAGTTCTCCGGCTGCGCTTGAAAGCCCGCCGGCGCCGCAATCGGTAACCGCTCTGTAAAGACCTAAATCTCTGGCCTTAAGCATGGTGTCTAAAACTTTTTTTTCTACGATAGGATTTCCTATCTGCACGGCGCTTACGTCGGATTCTTTATCAAGCTGCGTTGAAGAAAAAGTAGCTCCGTGAATTCCGTCGCGTCCCGTTCTTCCTCCGGCAACTAAAACCAAATCGCCCGGCTTTACTTTTTTAT
Organism: Endomicrobium sp.; assembly: GCA_031273645.1. Classification (GTDB taxonomy): domain Bacteria; phylum Elusimicrobiota; class Endomicrobiia; order Endomicrobiales; family Endomicrobiaceae; genus JAISLV01. The sequence continues at coordinate 1,512 of JAISRM010000283.1, read as the reverse complement.
TGATCATATTTTTGGGTATAATGCCCATAGTTCCGCAATAGACAAGCGGATTTGCCATATATCCTTCGTCAAAACAAACGGCTCCGTTTACCGTCGGAATTCCCATTCTGTTTCCGTAATCTCTGACGCCTGAGACCACGCCTTTGGCAATTCTCTTAGGGTGATGCATGCCGGCGGGAACTTTTGAAGCTTTAGTATCGGGATCGCCAAAACAAAACACGTCGGTATTTGCAAGCGGTTTTGCGCCAAGCCCGACGCCTAAAATATCTCTTATAACTCCGCCTATTCCTGTTGCCGAACCGCCATAAGGTTCTAAAGCCGACGGATGATTGTGAGTTTCAACTTTAAAAGCCGCGCCGTTTTTTAAATCAAAATCTATAACTCCGGCATTGTCTTTAAATACCGATAAGCACCACTTTTTATTTAGTTCAACGGTAGCTTTAAAAATTGTTTCTTTGAGAAGATTTTTATACGTTCTCTTTGATTTTTTTCCGTTTTCTTCCTGCGTATATTCTATTATTCCGGTAAGAGTTTTATGTTTGCAGTGTTCGCTCCATGTCTGCGCTACGGTTTCAAGCTCGACGTCGGTTGGGTTTCTGCCGAGCTTTTTAAAATATCTCTTTACCGTTTTCATTTCTTCAAGAGATAAAGACAACACGGCTTTTTTGCTTAAATCCGTAAGCTGTTTATCGGATAAATTTAAAATTTCAATCGTTTTACATTTTGTTTCCGGTTTCATTTTATTTCCCGTTTTAGCGTTAAAATATTTTATATTCCTGTATTAAAGTGTTTGCAAGAAGTTTTTCGGCTATGTTTTTTAAGGCGCTTTGCGAAATTTTTCCGTAAACATAATATCTGTGTCCGGCGGAGGCTTTAATGTCTTTATTTATTCCCAAATCTTTTACTGCTTTAATTACGCTTTCGGCAACCGTGTCGGTAACGCCTTTTTTATAAAAAACTTCTATTAAAGATAACGACTGATTTTGGAGACCGGCAAATGAATTAGGCAAAGAACAGCATTCGGAAGGCTCTGCAGTTTTGACAGAAGTTTTTTCGGTAATTTTGTCGCTGAGAAGTTCTGCGGCTATCGTTTTTGCTTCTAAAGAATTTATATCGCCGGCTATTTTATAAACCTGCGAATAAGTTACTTTTTCTACGCCCTTTATGCCAAGCTCGGAAATTTCGGAAAATATGTTAAGCCCGCGTACGTCTTTAAAATCTTTTTTTGAAGATATTTCTATTTCATACATTTAGAATTTCCTTTGTTTTTTCAGCGGATAACGGCAGACGGAAAAATTAAAATTTCATGCCTGTCAGTTTTTCGTATGCGCCCGCATATTTTTCAAACGTTTTTTCAACGACGTCTTTTGGAAGCTCCGGAGCAGGACAAGATTTATCCCATTTTATCTTTTCAAGATAATCTCTTACATACTGCTTATCGAGGCTGTCCTGCGATTTTCCCTCTTCATATTTGTCAGTTTCCCAAAACCTTGAAGAATCCGGAGTAAAAAT
>JAISRM010000181.1 GCA_031273645.1 Endomicrobium sp. | reverse complement strand
GGAGAGAACGCCGGATAAAACCTTAAGCGTTATTGAATTTATTTTTGCGCCGGACTGTTCTTTTTCGGCGATAAGTTTATTTGCCTGAACGAGAATGCTGTTAACGTATTTTGTCCCGTAATATTTGAAAGTATTGCCCTCTTTTCCTAATTTTTCTGCAAGGCTCATCAGCTGCGCAAAATCTTTTTCATCTTGAGCAAGCTCTTGTATTGTTTTATTTTTTGACGGGCTTGTCGCGGCATATTCTTCGTTTTGATCGCCGTCTTGCAAAGAACCGTTTTGGCGCGTTTGGCGTTTTATGCGTGAAACAAGTTCGGACAAAACGTTAAGTTCAATATCGTTTGCGTAAGCGACGCGGATTTCTTTAACGGCGTCTTGTCTTGGCGAATTTGGCGAAAACCTGTAATCTTGAAGAATCTTTTTTTCAAGCCTTACGGATAATTTATTGATTCCGTAAGCGCCATATTCTCGTTGAACTGACAACCTTAATTCATTTTTAAACAGATCTTTTTCTTTTGAGTTTATCCACTCGAAGAGTTTTTCTTGCTCTTGGACGCTGTAAACGTAAACTTTGCCGCTTTTTGAAGCGTAATAGCGTTCAATCAGCGAATTTCTTACTGAGTCGGAAGAGGCATAATGTGTTCTTGCAAAAGCCTGCGCTATTTTTTGCGGCGCGCCGTAATTTCCCGATAGAAATGCAAGCGAAGCGGCTATTTCAAATCCGTTTGCGGCCGCCGGCATGCCGGGAACTGCTATTTCTAAAAGCGAGCTTCCCGACAGAGTAAACGTTTTTTGCGCGTCTTTTGCGCTTACAAAAGCAACTTTCGGCAAAAGGCTTGCCGCAAAGGCCGACCAATCTGCGCCATTAGGTTTTTTTGACGACTTATACTGCATAAGAGCGTCGAGGAAAAACGTTTTTTCATATTCTTCTTTCAGCTTGTTTTCTAAATCTTTTTCAGACATATCTTTGTTGCTTTCTAAATAGGCGTTAACGTCCGCCTGCGCTTCTTTTGAAATTTTAAATTCCTGCGGCATTTCAAGACTGTTTAAAACGTTTTGAGTAATGAGCGCAAAATACGCCGGCGATTTTATTTGCAGCGTTTGGTCTATAATTGAATCTTTTATCAGGCTTTCTTTTATTTTATCAGACACGTTGGCGTAAAATTCTCCTGCTTCTTTATTATCTTGCGTTAAAGCGGCTCCTTCAAGAATTTTTTCTATAACAGAAATGTCGTAACTGTCTTTGTCGTTTTTATATTTTTGGGTTTCCTGCAAAAGAGCGTCTGCAAAAATCAGCGACGCGTATTTTACAAGTTTTTGTTTGTCGTAAATGCTTACGGGTTCTTTTCCGACGGAGGCGCAAAAATCGTATGTCGCGCTAAAAAGCAGATTTTTTGACATTTTAAAATCGCGCGGCAGATATTGAGAAATGTTTAGCATGACGGAATCTGCGATTATTTTGGAATAATTGTTTTTATCCTGAATATTGAGCTTAGCGTTTTTTGCGGGCTTTTTGCCCCATGCTATATTTTTTCCGGTTTCTTTTAAGCCCCAGCTCCAGCCGGATATTGCGCCGTCTTTTGATACGGCGGGCTCAATGAAAAACGTGTTTTCTAAGACGACATAAATAGTTTTTTGCAGATCAAAATTGTTGTCTTTTAACGCCGAAAGAAGAACGCTGTCTTTTGGCAGATATTTGTTTGCCGAGCCTAAAGTTTTTTTAGCCGCGCTTTTTAAAGCCTTTAAATCGTCGGCGCCGATAAGACTTTCTTTTTTTGCTTTTAAGCCGCGCGCTTCTTTAAAGATTTTCTGAGCTTCTTCTATAGAGTAATAATAAAACTTTATTTCAAAGCCTTTAAAATTTGAAAGCAGTTTATCAAGGACGGCAAAGTAGTCTGCTGAATTTAACTGATTTTTGCCGTCGGCATGTTTTTCCTGCAGATGCTTTTTTAAAGCGTCTATATAAATGTCTGATTTATATTTTGACATCGCAAGAGCAGCCCATGATTTAATTTCCGCGTCTTTTGAATAATCTTTTTTTATAATGTATTTTTCAAGACCGTCTGATATTTGCTCGACGTTTAAACTGTCTCGGGCGGCTTCTTCAAGCGTTACGGCGGCTAAAATTTTATGCGCCGCCTTTACGGCGTTTTTTTCATCGTTTTGAGAATAAAACGCGGGCTCGTCTTTTATTTCGTTTAAGCCTGTAATCAGATTTTTTAATTCTTCTGCAGAATACGCTCCTCTTAAATTTTTAATTTGCGCCGCTATTTTCTTTTCGGGGCTTGCGTCTTTATTTACGGCGGAAATATAAGGCAGATAAACGGACGTTTCTGAGCCGGCTTCAATAGGTTTATCTATAGAAATCTCGGTAACCGAAGAATACGAAGATAGCGCCGCAGGCAAAGCGGCGGCATTTTTTGCAATTTGCGTATAATCATAAGCGCGCGGCTTTTTTGCGGTTTTATATTGTTTTAGCGCGTCTATCAAAATATCCTTTAAATATATTTTAAATCCGGAATTGAGATAATTTTCAAACGAAATGTCCGGATGATCTTTTTTCATAGAATTAAATGAATCAAATATTTTTGCGCGCAGGCCTTTTGATAAAGAAAAGTTTTCGGGAAGATATTGCGCGATTGCGTTTTTATCGTATATTTGCGCAAAAACTATTCTGTCAAATGCGGCTTTTGAGTCGTTGCCGCAGCCGGCAAGCAGGGCTAAAAGGTTGTCGTTATTTTCAGGAAGCTTATCTTTCCAAATTTCTCCGGACGGCAGTTCGTAGTTGAGCTGTTCTTTTAAATCAAGAGCGGCTTTACGCGCGCCGTCAATTTCAGCAACGCTTGATACGGCGTTTACGCAGGATAATGCCGAAGCTAACGGGATTTTATCCGTAAGAATATTTGTAAATCCGTTTTTTATATTAATAGTATTTATCAAATATAAGATTTCCTTTATTGTATATATGCGATCGGTGGATTGTCCTAAATATTTTAAAGCGTTTAAAGCCGTTTCGGATCCGTACTGCTGCGCCAAAACTTCGCCAAGACCTGCAAGATTTTGGATCTGCGGATAAGAAATCAGCAGTTCTTGTATTTTTTCCGAAAAGTTTAAAACTTGCGTTATAGGAATATCTGTCCCCGCTGCTGCTGCTGCTGGCGCAGTTAAATTGTTTAACGAATCTTGTTCAACTGCTGTTGCGGCAATAGAATCGGTTTCTATCGTCGCTTCTTCCATAACTTCCGGCGCGGATAAATCAATATTTAATGAATCCTGTTGAATGCTATCGCCTGCTTCAACTGCTGCTATCGCAGGTAAGTTAATATTTAATGAATCTTGTTCAACTGCTGTTGCGGCAATAGAATCGGTTTTTATCGTCGCTTCTTCCATAACTTCCGGCGCGGTTAAATCGACGCTTAATGAATCTTGTTGAATGGAATCAGCTGATTCAACTGCCGACGCTGTTTCTGCCGCATTTTCAGCGGCTGCTGCGCTATTGTGTATTTCGGTCTGAGGAGCATTAATTGAATCTAACGCTTCAAAATAAGAAATCGTTGAAGAATCTGCCGGCGGAGTATCATGCTTTGGCAAAGGCAGTACCTCTGCGGATAGTTCTTTTTCTGAATTTCCTTTATCAAATGTCGCAGTTGCCGAACCCGACGGAAATAACGATAACATAATTGCAAAAACTGCCGTTTTAAATCCGTTTTTCGTCATAAAATTCGGCGCTTTCATCAGCCTAAAATTATTTATGTTTTTATAAAATTTTGACAGTAAATCTTTTAAAATTCTTTTATTGCCGCCGTTATCTCCATTGTTTTTATATACGGCTCCTAACAGCGCCGAAGCTCCGGTTACGATGCCGGCGATAACTAATAAAATTCCGTTGAGGGAAGTTATGTCTATCAAAAGGCACATTAACAGCTGCATTCCCGTTGCCATAAGGCTTACGATGATCGTTCTTACCGAGAACCAATAAGGCGTTACGTCGTCGGATATATGTTTTTCTATTTTCGCCGGTTCTATTACCGAAGAAATTCCCTGCCAGAAATTTGCAAGCAGGTAAAAAATTATCAGTATGAAAGGATTGTTGAAAACCATAAAGGCTGCGGCCGAAGCTGCAAGAAATGAAAAATAAATTGTGCGTTTAAAAGAATTATTTATAAGCGAAGCCGCTTTATTTGCTATTTTGCTGGCAAGGCTTTGCGCAATGTTTGCAGAAAACATTATTACTCCAAGCCACGCGACGTTTAGACCGGATTTTATAAGCATGGTCTGGGCGGCCAAAGCTAAAAATACAAACATTAACGTATCAACTACAAAATTCATCAGCACTATTGATTTTATTTCTTTTTTCTTAAAGACGGTTTTTAATGCGTTTTTGATTTTTTTAAATTCGTTTACAGAAGCGTCATCTTGGATATTCGTATGCTTTTTTAAAGACGAGGTGTTGAAAAGAGAATAGAAAGTTAAGCCCGTTATTATAGCGCATGACAAAGCGATTACTCCGCTATATCCTATAAACTGCACAAGCCAGCTTCCCGCAACCGAAGACAAAGCCAGCCCTATCCAGAAAAGGCTTCTGGTTTTTCCATATGCGGACTCAAACTTATCTCCTTTGCCAGATATTTCAAGAGAAGAATGAAGGAACGGGATAAGAAGCGCAGATATTATTGCCGCAGCCATCGCCGGAACTCCAAGCCCCAAAGCAAGAAACAGCGGAGATATTCCCGCTATAAGAAGGAAAGAGTCTCCTATGCAATGCAGCAAAAGATTTACTATAAGGACATTTCTCTGACCGAAACGTTTGCTTAAAAATCCCGCTGCAATTGAACCCGCTATGCTTAACGGACCGCTTATAGCCAAAAATAATCCGAGAAAACTTAAACTGTATCCGGAGTTTTGCAGATAAATTGTGCTAAAAGATGCAAAAAATTCAAAACCTACCACTAACTGCATAAGAGGAACGGCCGAGACGTTGCGGTAAGCGGCTTTTATTTCTTTTTTCTGGTCAGAATATCCGTCGAAGTCTTTGCACAAAAGCGCGATCTTGTTTTTATTTTTAAAAATGAAATCGCCGTATCCGGATTTTTCTTCAGGTTGGGTAAATATTTCATTTTTTTTAAGTCCGCTTCCGGCAAGATAGGCGGCGTTGCGCCTAAAAGTTTCTCCATCGACGTAAATTCCGTCAATATCCAATTCTGCAATTTCAAATAATGCCTCTGCATTATCTCCGTTTTGCAAAGAAGCGGAAATATCGCAGACAAATTTTGTTTTTTTGTTCATTGCGCCGCGGTTTTTCAAAAAATTTTTATCCGGAGTTATCAGCGTAAAGGTATTGCCGCTTGAATTTATAATTTCCTCAAGCTCGCGCGCATGGGCTTGCATTTGACCGTCAAGTTTGATTATTATTTCATTTGTTTCTTTTTTCTTAGAAGATTCTTTTATTGTTTTAAGGGCTTCTTTAAAAGAAATCATTAAACCGTTGTCGAGTTCAAAATAAAAGCCCCGCCCGTTTTTCTTAACGGAAAATTCAAAGCGCCTTGCTTTATTTTTTTTTGCCTGCGCGGCTAATTGGGCAAAAGCTTCATATGAAACAGCTTTGCTCATGTATGAAAATGCGACGGCTGTATCAGGAAAAGACCATGCCTTTGCAAAAGAAAAAAAATCTTTTATTTTATGCAGTAAAACGTTTAATTTTTTTGTTTTAATTTCCGGCAATTTGGTTTTATCGTCTTTCTGCGCGTTTTGCAAAGACGCGGGCATTACTTGTTTTAAAGAAGCGTATTGCAGGATGTCTGCGTCGCTAAAACCGTTGTTTTTTAGCCACATATAAATTTCAGCGTAAATTTCTTCTTTGCTTACGGAGTATTCGGCCGCGCTTTCAACCCATGCGTTTATTATGTTTTTTAGCATGGTTTCTTTCATGTCGTTGTCGGCTTTTGAATTAAGTATGTTTAAAAGGGGCGGCGCAAAAGCCGATCGCGCATAAGAGTAATAGTTTTTTGTCCCGAGTTTTCCGGGAATTTTTAAAGCGTCAAGGTATCTGCTTTTTTGAAAATTGCCGGAATCGGAAATGTCGGACTTAGGCAGAAGAGTTATAAAAGATATTTTATTGCTTTTTAAAAAAGAGTAAAATTCTCGGTGAAAACCTCCGGCGACTACGACATAGACTTTTTTAAAAGAATTTATGCCGGGCATAATCTCTTTGTCGTTAGGCTTTTTTTGCATATAAGGCGTTATGATATTTTTTACCGATTTAAAAAAAGCCTCGTCTCTGTTTAGATTGTTTTTGCAAATGAGATCCGTAACGTCGTTTTCTGCAAGATGAGACAAAGTATTGCATTCGGCGATGTCAAGGTAGCGGCTTGCGGCGCTTTTTAATTTTGCCCGGTAGTTTATAAAATCAAGCAGTTCGTCTCTGGATATTTCAAGAGTATATATGTTTTTTAACGCGCTGAAAGCCGATGTCAGAAAAAAAATCTCTTTTTCCGCCTCAGGAACGTGGTTTTCGACGATATATTTCAGCAAATGCGCTTTTTGTATATGAGCTTTATATTCGTTTAATTCGCTTTTTAGAAAGCTTATTTCAAGAAATTTTAAAGCGTGGGGAAAAAGTTTTGCGGAGTTTGGAATTTTTTGCGAAACTATTTTGTAAATTTTTGCCGCCGAACGTATTTTGTCGTCTTCTAATAAAGCCGAAGAAAGTTCGGTGTAATCTCCGTAATTAAGAACTGAAGCGGCGTGTTTTTGAAGCTGCGAAAACTGATTTTTTGCTTTTTTTTCGTCTAAATGTCCGGATTCTTCTTTAAGCTTAATATAATTTAAAAA
>JAISRM010000180.1 GCA_031273645.1 Endomicrobium sp. | reverse complement strand
TCCACGTTTACTAAAAAATTCTTTTTACATCGCGTTTTTAAAAGAAACAATGTTAGAGACTATATTAATATTAAAAATGGTTCCCCGCTTTCGCGAGGATGACAGCGGCGGCGATTCCCGTTTTCATGGCAATGACAGACTTCGTCTGTTTTAGGGGATTGGCAGCTTGAGCCTGTTTTTTGGATGACAGCTCATGCCTATTTTGTCATTCCCGCATTTTTAATATTTGTTCTTCCTTAGCAGCCTGCACCCGAGTGTTTTTATCGGGTGGGAATACAAGTTCTGTGTTGTCATTCCCGCGAAAGCGGGAATCCAAGTTTACTAAAAAATTCTTTTTACATCGCGTTTTTAAAAGAAACAATGTTAGAGACTATATTAATATTAAAAATGGTTCCCCGCTTTCGTGAACTGCGCCCCCAAAAGTAGAAGCATAAAGTAGTCATGTGGTATTCGCGGGGATGACAGCGGCGGCGATTCCCATTTTCATGGGACAGACCTTGAAAAAAACAGACGAAGTCTGCAGACTTCGTCTGTTTTAGGGGATTAGAATTTACAAAAAATAATAAAAAATCCGACGGCAAAACGAATTTCTTGACGACTGCTCAAACTTAAAATCCGGTTTGCATTATTACTTCTCTTACTTTATCTGCGGAATTTTTAAATGCCGCAGCTTCTTCATCGTCAAAATCTACTTCCAAAGTTTGTCTTATGCCCGTTTTATGCACGACCGCCGGCACGCTTAAATATATGCCGCTTACTCCGTTATAATTGTTTAAAAGAGAAGAAACCGGCAAAACTGTGTTTTCGTCTTTTAATATCGCCTTTGAAATTTTAGAAAGAGCAAGCCCTATGCCGTAAGACGTCTCGCCTTTTTTCTCTATAATTTCATAAGCCGAATCTCTTACGTCTTCAAAAATTTCTTTAAGTTTTTCTTCTTCTCTTCCGTCGCAGTTTTCTTTGCTGCAGATTTTGCAATAATCCTTAAAAAGAACTCCGCCTATCATGGCTTTACTCCAGAAAGGAAATTCCGTATCTCCGTGCTCGCCCAAAATAAAAGAGTGTATGCTTCTGGAATCGACATTACAGTGTCTGCCTATAAGATACCTGAACCGCGCCGAATCTAAAACCGTTCCGGAACCTATAACCTCGTTTGCCGGTTTGCCGGAGATTTTATAGGCGATATAAGATAAAATATCAACCGGATTAGACGCTATAAGAATTATAGCTTTAGGAGAATATTTTACAACCTGTGGAATTATCGTTTTTAATATTTCGGCGTTTCCTTTAACCAAATCGATTCTCGTCTCGCCGTTTTTTTGACCTCTGCCGGCCGTAATTACCGCCAGATCGGAATCTGCGGTATCGCAATAGTCGCCGGCATAAATATTTACCGGCGAAACATAAGGCGCGCCGTGCGATAAATCCATAGCTTCGCCTTCGGCTTTTTTTCTATTATAATCGACTAAAACCATTTCTCTTGCGATACCTTTAATTATCATCGAATAAGCGTAGCGCATGCCGACATTGCCGCAGCCTATAATTGAAATTTTCGGACTTAATTTTGACATTTCTATCCTCCCTCGATAATCTCTATTTCATAATTTTTTGTTTGCCGCTGTTTTTGGCATTATATCAAATAAAAGATTTTATCTTTGCAGCGTTTAGTCATAAGGAGCGCCTGGCAGGAAACATTCAACTATCGCGCAAGTCGCCGCAGGACGCCAAGACCAGTGCGCCGAGACAGTGCGCCGAGATTGAAAGAACGGTTTATTTTATATATAATGCTCTTCGCATTCAAGTGAAATGCCGCCATCGTCTAGCGGTTCAGGACATCGCCCTCTCAAGGCGGAGATCACGGGTTCAAATCCCGTTGGCGGCGTTTTTAAAATTCGATTTTTCTTTGCGTTTTCATTTTGACTTTCCGTAAAAACAAATCGTATAATCGTTCGGTTTTTCTCAGTCAAGACTTCTCGGTCAGGACTTCCCAGTCGAGACCTTCCGGTCAAAACCTCTCGGTCGAGACTTCCCAGCCGATGTCTTTCAGACAATGTCTCTTATACAATGTATCGCAGACGCTATTTGGCGCAAATATATTCATTAATGAACCTCTCCGCACAGCAAGCTGCGCGGTATCAGCGCTAACTGTCAGCGGTTAACTGATTTTTGAAACTCGGATTCCTATTTTCACTGGAAAGACAGGCGCAGCCTGTCTAATAAAACAGACGAAGTCTGGACTTTATAAATCAAAAATTTCAGCATTGCCGCTTTGCAAATCTATTAAAGACGCAGTTTGTCTGCCGTAACGAAACCCGCAGGCTTCTCCCGGATTTAAAATCAGACCTTTTTTCGTTTTTTCAATGCGCGCTTTATGCGTATGTCCATACAAAATGTAATCGTATTTTTCTTCTTCGGCAAAGACCGGCCTATGAGTCATTATGAAAATTTTGCCGCAGATTTTAAATTCAAAAGGGGCTTCTTTGATAATTCCAAAATCAGAAATAACATTATCAAGCGCAGCGCGTTCAAAATCGTTATTTCCAAAAACTGCCTTAAACCCGCAATTTAATCTTGCAAATTCTTTGGCTGCGCGCGGAGAAAAAATATCTCCGCAATGCAGAACAATGCCTGCATTGCGGAGATTAAAGAAATCAACTGATTTTTTTATACAACTTATATTGTCGTGAGTATCAGAAATAACGCCTATCAGCATAATTTATAATTTGCCGTCAAATTACTAAATAAGAACCGCTTTTATACAGATAACACTTCCTTAATTTCCGGAACGAAATCTTTAATCGCTTTAGTAACGCCAAACTGAAGCGTCATTGCCGCCATAGGACAACCGCCGCATGCTCCGGTAAGTTTTACTTTTACTATTCCGTCTTGGCTTACTTCAACTAATTCAACATCTCCGCCGTCAGCTTGTAATCCCGGCCTTACGCTTTCTAACGCCTGCGCAACTTTTTCTTGTAAACTCATAAATATCTCCCTCTTTTAAATTTTTTATATTTATCCAGCGCGCATTCGGCAAGTTTTGCCCCAGTCAATGCAAATCAGCTGTCCTAAGTAAAAATGATACCATGTTTTACCATATAAATCAATGCTCAGTTCTGCTCAGTTCTGCGGCCAGTTCTCGCTGTTTCCTTGTTTCCGTAGTTCCATCCACCTTTATTTTATACTATAAGATTCAGCGTCTTCTTCCCCCACGGGCTTACGCCCGTGGATACTCGGCGGTTTAATGGATTCCATTTTTCATGGGACAGACACAAACAAAACAGACACTGCCTGTATTCCATAAAACAAGCGAAGCCTGCAGTAAGCTGCTGGGTGTATGAACAATAATTGTTTTTTATTTTTCTGCTGACGGCAGCGTTTATGCCGAGCCGGCCATCATCGCCGTGGCCAAACTGAATATAGGCAGGTACATAGCGGTAACTGCGATACCTACGATAAACCCTAAGCCTACTATAAGCACAGGTTCTATGATAGAACTCATTGAAGCCACGACGGCATCTACTTCGTCGTTAAAATAGTCGGTTATTTTATCAAACATAGAGTCGAGCTGTCCGGATTTTTCGCCGACGGCGGTCATTCTCGTTACCATTCTGGGAAAAATAGAAAGCTTAGCCATTTCATCGCCTAAAGGATTGCCTGCAAGAACTTTGCCTCTTACTTCTTTCATAATGCCTTCAATGTAAACGTTATCGATAACGTTGATTGAAATTTCAAGGGAAGAAACTATGTCCACTCCGCTTTTAACAAGCGTAGAAAGAGTTTGAAAAAACCTTGCCAAAACTATCTTTAAATAAGTTGCGCCGAAAATCGGAATTTTAAAAAGAGTCCGGTCGTAAATCATTCTTCCGGCTTTATTTTTTTTAAACATTCTAAAGCCCACGAAAAATGAAATTACGCAAAGAGCTATTATCACGATATTGTCTATCATAAAGTTGCTTATGTTCATAACTATTTTAGTAGGAAGAGGAAGATCGGCGCCGAAAGATTTGAACATATCTTCAAATTTAGGAATAATTCCCAAAACGAGAGCAAGCAAAACGACTATGAAGAAACATCCTATCACCATAGGATATGTGCTTGCGGATTTTATTTTTCTAAGAAGTTTGACGTTTGCTTCAAGGTAATCGGCAAGATCTCCCAAAACTTTTGAAAGCTGTCCGGATTTTTCGCCAACCTCGACCATCGAAGTAAGAGTTTTAGAAAATTCTTTATGCTTTTTCATGCTCTCTGAAAGCGTAATGCCGCTTCTAAGATCGTCGGCGACTTCGCTGAGAATATAACCGAGCCTCGGGCTGCTGGTCATTGCAGAAACGTCTTCCGTAGCTTCAAGAAGGCTGACGCCCGCGTTTACAAGAGTTGAAAGCTGCCTGCAAAAAAGAGCGATGTCGTCCATCTTAACTTTTCCGCTTTTGCCTTTGTTGTTTGCCGCAGAAGATTTTGTAAGAGAACTTGCGGCTCTGGATATGGCTCCGGCTTCTTCGACGTTAAGAGGCATGTAACCTTCCGCTCTGAGAGCGGCGATCACTTCTTTTTTGTTTGCCAGATCTTTTACGCCCTTAACTTCTTTTCCCTGAGGATCAACGGCATGGTATGAAAATTTTGGCATAGATAATCTCCGGATTATTTAGATAACTTGGATAAATTGCCGACGTTTACGACGAAGCGGTCGTTACGCTGAAGACTTCCTCGATAGTAGTTCTTCCCTCTTTAAGTTTGTTTACCGCCGCTTCTCTAAGCGTAACAAGCCCCTGCGCTACGGCCGCATCTCTGATTTCAAGGTCGGTCGCGCGTTTAACGATAAGCTGCCTTATGTCTCTGGACATATTGAGAATTTCAAATATGGCGGTTCTGCCTTTATATCCGGAATTATCGCATTTTTCGCAGCCTCTTCCGTGATAAATAGGCGTGCTGAGATCAATTTTTAATCTTTCATAAACATCGGCGGGAAGATTTCTTATTTCTTCTTTGCAGGAAGGACAGATCGTTCTTACAAGCCTTTGAGCCATAACGACGTTTACAGCGTCGGCTATAAGAAACGATTCTATCCCCATAAACGACATTCTCGACAAAGTGCTTACGGAATCGTTGGTATGAAGGGTTGAAAACACCATATGACCTGTAAGAGCGGCCTGTATGGCTATTCCCGCGGTCTCCTGATCTCTTATTTCTCCCACGAGAATAACGTCGGGGTCCTGACGCATAAAAGAACGCAGTATGCTTGCAAAAGTAAGGCCGATATCCGAGCGGACGTGCACCTGATTGACGTTCATCAATTCGTATTCGACCGGATCTTCGGCGGTAAGAATATTTACGTCGGGAGTATTTAAAGTTTTTAAGGCCGAATAGAGAGTGGTTGTTTTTCCGGAGCTTGTAGGACCGGTAACCAGACACATTCCGTAAGGCATATTAATAGCGTCTTTGAAAATTTTAAGCTCGGCTTCGCTCATTCCTATTTTTTCTATATCAAGGGCAAAAAGATCTTTATTGAGCATACGCATAACGACTTTTTCGCCGTAAACCGTCGGCACCATTGAAACGCGGACGTCAACTCTGTTGCCGTTTACTTTGATTTTGCATTTTCCGTCTTGCGGAAGCCTTCTTTCTGCAATATCAAGATCCGACATAATTTTTATTCTTGAGACGATAGCGTTATAAAATTTTTTCTGCGGAGCGGGAAATTCTCTTAAAAGACCGTCGATTCTCATTCTTAACATTACGACTTTTTCAAAAACTTCAAGATGAATATCGGAAGCTTTTTTCACAACGGCGTCAAAAAATATTGAATTGACGTATCTTATAACCGGAGCGGCCGAAGCGTCGTTCAAATCTTCCGTAGAAATTTCTTCTTCCGTGCCTTTGTCTGCGGAAATATCCGTTTCGTCGTCAGAGCCGCCTAAGCTTGTTCTCACGTAATATCTTTCTATGGCTTCTTTAACTTCGTTTTCATCCATCAAGCTTATGGAAATTCTCTTTTTAACTATTTTTTCAACTTCATCGCGCATAAGCACGTTGGAAGGATCGGCCATGGCGACGTTTAAAACGTCGTCGCGGAAAGAAACAGGTATGAGCATATATCTTCTTGCATCTTTTTCAGTAAGCAAAGCGACGGCTTCTCTTTCAATTTGAAGATCGTTAAGCCTGACATAAGGAACGCCTAAACAATACGAAAGAGCGTTGAGAAGAGTTTCCTTTGTAACATAACCGTTTTTAAGAAGAATATTGCCGAGTTTGTCTTTTGTTTCCTGCTGCACAAGGACGCACTTGTCGAGCTGCTCTTGGCTTATCACTCCCTGACTGACTAAAGTTTCTCCGAGATATTTTTTTCTTAAAGGGGCTATTGCCATTATAAAAACTCCTTATCAGATTTTACAATAATTTTACAAATAAGCGTTTTAAAGAATACCTTCATTATATGTTTATGTCAATAGATAAGTGAATTATTATAACATTTAATTGTGAAAAACAAAAATTTTAAAAACAAAGTTTTGCTTGCGCATTGCCTATAAATATCTGTCTTTCTCGAATGTATTAATATTCTTTTATTCCTAAGCAGCCTGCGCCAGACTAAACCTGTTTTATGGTACAGCCGTCTTCCCCGTGAAAACGGGAATACTTTTAACATTAATATAGTTTCTAACATTATTTCTTTTCAGACTGCATCTGTTTTTATAAAACAGCCGAAGGCTGACAGAATTTTTTAGCAAACTTGGATTCCCACCCGATAAAAACATTCGGGCGCAGGCTGCTTAGGAAGAACAAATATTAAAAACGCAGGAATGACAAAACAGATACAGTCTTTCCAATAAAACAGACGAAGTCTGGGGCGCAGGCTGCTTAGGAAGAACAAATATTAAAAACGCGGGACAGACTTCGTCTGTTTTATGGAACACTGACAGTGTCGCAGGCTTTGCCTGTTTTGTTTGAGTCTGTCATTCCCATGAAAATGGGAATCCCTGTTTCACCGGTCTGTCATTCCCATGAAAATGGGAATCCATGTTTAAATTAATATAGCTTCTAACATTATTTTCTTTAAAGACGTAAGGTAAACAGACTTCGTCTGACAGAATTTTTTAGTAAAAATGGATTCCCATTTTCATGGGAATGACAAAAAACAGCCGAAGGCTGCAGACGAAGTCTGTGATTAGTCGTGTCTTAGCGCTTCTATGGGGTTTAGGAGGGAGGCTTTTCTTGCAGGCCATACGCCAAACAGTAAGCCTGTAACTGCTGAAAAACCGAATGCCAAAACTATTGAGCTGAGCGTTACGGCGGTGGTCCAGCCGGCTATTTTGCTTATCACTATTGAAATTGCAGAGCCGAAAATTATTCCTATTATGCCGCCGGCGCAGCATACAAAAACGGATTCAATTATAAATTGAAATAAAATGTCGGCGTTATTTGCTCCTATGGCTTTTCTTAAGCCTATTTCTTTTGTTCTCTCGCTGACAGACACAAACATTATGTTCATAATCCCTATGCCGCCCACAAGCAAACTTATGAAAGCTATAGAACCCAATAAAAGTGAAAAAGCGTTTGCCATAGAATTCATAGTTTCCTGAATTTCAGCCATATTTCTTACTCTTACCGCGTCAAGAGAACTTGCAGGCATTCTGTGCGTAAACAAAAGCCGCTGCGTTATATTGTCGGCAACTTCGTTCATATCGGCGTCGTCTTGCACCTGAACGTCCATATTGTTGAGATACTGCGTGCCTATTACTCTGTACATCGCCGTATTTAGCGGAATTATTATTTTGTCGTCTTCGTCTCTAAATCCGTTTGAACCTTTTTCCGGCAGCACTCCGATTATTTGAAAATCTATTCTGTTAATTTTTACATATTCGCCTATAGGATTAAAAGTTGAGTCGCCCCAGATCTCTTTTATTACGGTTTTTCCTAAAAGCGCGACGCGCTGTTTATTGGAATTTTCAAGTTCGGTAAAAAATCTTCCGCTTGAAGGGTTTGACGTGCGCATATCGGCATAATCTACCGAAACTCCTTCAATGCGCGTATTATAATTTTTTCCGTTTGCAACGATCTGCGCTCTGCCGTTTGCATAGCCGGATATTTTTGAAATTCCGCGAACATTTTTTCTTAAATCGGCTATATCTTCGGGAATCAGCCTCATTCTTGCGCCGGTTTCCGAAGAAATCCCTCCCCTTTGCGACGCGCCCGGGCTTACGCTTAAAAGGTTTGAGCCAAGCCCCGCCACCTGATCTTCTATCGCTTTTTGCGCGCCGGTGCCGACGGCAAGCATTGAAATAAGGCTTGCCACGCCTATCATAACGCCAAGAATTGATAATGCCGAACGCATTTTATTTCCGGCAAGAGACCGCCATGCCTGCAAAAAATAGTCTTTTATCCTTGAAAAAGAAAAAGCTTTATGTTTAAAGTCTTTGGCGCCGGAAATTTCTTTAATTTCTGCCGCGTCGGCATTTTTTTCGTCGGAAATAATAAGCCCGTCCTGCACGCGGATAGTTCTTGAAGCATAGGCCGTAAGTTCGGGCTCGTGAGTAACCATTACGACGGTTATGCCCGAAGCGTTTAAATCTTTTAGAATGCCTATAATTTCTTTTGTTGAATTGCTGTCGAGGTTTCCCGTAGGTTCGTCTGCAAATATGATAAGCGGTTTGTTAATAAGAGCTCTTGCAATTGCGACTCTCTGCTGCTGTCCGCCGGACATTTCATTAGGGCGATGCGTTATTCTGTCGGAAAGACCTACAAGATTTAAAAGTTTTTCCGGATCCTGATGATTTTGTTCGTCTTTTGAATTTGAATATATTGCGGGAAGCTGCACGTTTTCTAAAGCCGTAAGTTTGCTTAAAAGGTGAAACTGCTGAAAAATAAAGCCGAGATAATGGTTTCTTAAAGAGGCAAGTTCATCGTCTGAATATTTTGAAACTTCAATTCCTGCAAGTTTAAACGAGCCTTCGCTTGGTTTATCAAGCAGACCCAAAATATTTAAAAGCGTGGACTTGCCGGAACCTGAATGCCCCATAATAGCGACAAATTCGCCCTGTTGAATTGTGAGGTCAATACCGTGCAAAACCGGCACGTCAAGTTTTTCAAGATGATATGTTTTTTTGATGCCTTTAAGCTCTATTACGTTCATGGAAATTCCTTTGAATCCTTAAGGCTTCGCCTATTTTATGGGGACGCAGACAGTGTCTGTTTTGTTTGTGCCTGTCATTCCCATGAAAATGGGAATCCATTTTTGGTTATATTCTTTTATTCCTATTTTCTTTTAAAAGCAGATGTAAAAATATTTTTTTAGTAAACTTGGATTCCCACCCGATAAAAACACTCGGGCGCAGGCTGCTAAGGAAGAACAAATATTAAAAACACGGGAATGACAAACTTAAAAACATTCTTAGACGACAGGCTTCGTCTGTTTTATGGGAACAGACTGCGTCTGTTTTTATAAAACACAGACTGGGACACAGACAGTGTCTGTTTTGTTTGTGTCTGTCATTCCCATGAAAATGGGAATCCATGTTTAATATTAATATAGCTTTTAACATTATTTCTTTTAAAGACGCAATGTAAAGAATTTTTTAGCAAACATGGATTCCCGCTTTCGCGGGAATGACAAACTTAAAGACATCCTGCGTCTGTTTTTATAAAATAACTAAAGGCTGTAAACAGACTTCGTCTGACAGAATTTTTTAGCAAACTTGGGTTCCCACCCGATAAAAACACTCGGGCGCAGGCTGCTAAGGAAGAACAAATATTAAAAATGCGGCAATGACAAAAAGGACATAGCGGCCAATCCCATAAAACAGACGAAGTCTGTGTGTTACGGCCTGCTCATAAACGACTTTGCTTTTTGTTTGGAAGATGTTTTAAAAATTACAACTGTGTCGTTTGGCGTTATGCCTGAAAGAATTTCCGTAAATCTGCCGTCGGTAATTCCCGTCGTTATTTGTTTTGTGCCAAATACGGCTTTGCCGCCTTTTCCGGTTTGCACGATTACGCTTTTTTTGCCGTTTCTTTCCGTAATAAAGTTATTGGGCAGCGTTTGGGCGTCTTTTTTTGATTCTGCCGTTATAGTTATAGTGGCAGTCATTCCGGCTCTGAAAACCGGCGGTTTTTTTACCGGTTTTATGCGTATGCTGTAAACGGTAACATTGCTTACTACAGTTGACTCGTAAGAAATGTGTTCCGTTATTCCTTCAAAAGTTTCGTCGGGATAAGCGTCAAGATATATTTGCAGTTTGTCGCCTATTTTAATGTATCTTAAATCCGTTTCGTCAACTTTTGATTCTATTATTAAATCGTCTGCCATAACTAAAACGGCGTCTGCGGAAGTTACGGTTTGACCAGGCTCTTTTGATCTTAAAATTATAAAACCGTCCATAGGCGCTACAATGGGAGTAGCTTTATAAATGTTTTGCCATCTGTCGTATTCCTCTTGCCCCATAGCTCTTGCGGCGTCAAGCATAGCGGCTCTTTCGCTTGAACTCATGCGTATTATAATCTGCCCTTTTTTTATTTTGTCGCCTTCTTCTACAAGAATTTCTTCAATTCTTCCGGCAAAAGGCGGTTTTATTTCAAGCCTGTTTCTTGGGCTTACGGTCCCGGTTTCGCGAAACTGCACTTGTAAATCGCGCTGGGTAAGTTTTGCAGTTTTGTCAACGGCTTGTTTGTTAGGCTTAAAAATGAAAAAAGAGGATACCCCTGCCAAAATTAGAACAATTATAATGATAATCAGTTTTTTCATAATGTTTCCTTATATTTATTTTTTGATTTTAAAGTTACCGTTCTATTCGGACACAGGCGCAAGAATGTTGTCGTTGGCAAAGCTTCCAAATCCCGCGCCTTTAAAATTATTCCATTGAGCCATTTCTAAAGCCGCCGCTTTTTTAACGTCAAGAAGCGTTTTTTGCGAATTTATAAAATCGTTTTCTATTGAATACCAGTCTTGATATGTGGATAAACCGTTCACGTATTTTTTTGCAGAAATTTCAGCCTGTAATGAAGAAGCTTTTAAATAATGCTGCCTTACTGCGATATTTTCAAAAGCGTCGGAAAGCGAATTGTAATTTGCGACGGCTTTTGCTTTAAGGCTGTTTAGAGTTTCTTTTATATTTTCTTCGGCAATTTTGAGATTATTTAAAGCGGTTTTTGTGTCGGCATATCTTGCTCCGCCGTTAAAAAGCTGGTAAGAAACGGAAATCCCTGCATTCCAGCCGTCTCTTTCCGGCGTCCATTGACTGCCGGAACGCGACGCGGAGGCGGAAAAACTTATTTCAGGAAGCCACGCTCCCTTAGTTTTTGCCGTCTGAAACTTTGAGCTTTCTAAAGAATAGCGCGCTATTAAAAACTCCGGCAGCGTTTCAACAAGAGAAACATAATCCGGTTTTTCTATTTCCTGAAAATCAATATT
>JAISRM010000163.1 GCA_031273645.1 Endomicrobium sp. | reverse complement strand
GTAGATTGTTTTAAAAGCTGCTGTTTTTGGGCTTCGGCTTCGGCAAGAAGAATTTGTCTTTTCTTTTCTTCTTCAGCCTGCATTCTTTTGTATTCGGCCTGCTTAACTTTCTGCTCTTCTATTTGTTTTTCTTCGACAACTCTGTTAAATTCCGCCGTAAAATCAATGTTTACTATGTTTACGTTTTCAATTATTATATTGTATGCCGACAGTTTTTCTTTAAGCCTGTCTTCTATGGCCGCTCTTAAATTTTCGCGCTCGACGACCACCATTTCAACCGGCAGTTTTGATATAGCCGCTTTTGCCGCTTCCTGCACAGCCGGATCGATCACTTTCCACTGATAATCGCTTCCTATATTGGTGTGTATGTCGTTTACTTTGCTGTAATCCGGCCTGAAATTAACCACGATTGAAGCGTGAACGGTCTGCAAATCTTTTGAAGCTGAATTAGCGACAAATTCCTGACGCTGCGTTTTTACGTCGTAATTTACCACTTTATGCACTATAGGAGTTTTGAAATAAGTTCCTCTTGAAAACGATTCGGTTTTTCCGCTTATTATGTTGATTCGCACGCCCACATATCCTACGGGGACAGTAAAGAAACTGCCGAAAGCCAAGCCTGCTGCAACTAAGACGGCGGTTACTAAAGCAAGCGTTTTTATGATTTTTTTTGTTTCTCCGTCGCTAAATCCGGGTATCTGAGCTTTATATACTCCCATTTGAACGTCCTCCTTTTTTTGCGGTAGAGGTATTATATCAAAAAAAGTGGTATAATTTTCAACGTTATGGAAAAAACTTTAAAAACCGCCGGAGAATTTGCCTTAATAGAAAAAATCAAAAAAGATTTTGCGCGTTTACAAACCGGACAAAACGTTTCCGTAGGCATAGGAGACGATTGTTTTTGTTTTAAGACAGGCGGGCAAACCCTTTGCGTTACGAAAGATATGCTCATAGAAGACGTCCATTTTAAAAAAGAATGGATTTCTCCTCAGGATTTGGGAAAAAAAGCGATGGAAGTAAACGTAAGCGATATCGCTTCTATGGGAAACGTTAAGCCCGAATACGTTTTTATAGGCTTAGGCGCTCCCGCCGATACTCCTTTAAAATACGTTGAACGCTTTTACGAAGGGATTAAAAGCGTTTGTTTGAAATACTCCGTTTTACTTTCCGGCGGCGACACCGTTAAGTCGGATAAAATAGTAATTTCCGTTACGCTTATAGGCAAAGCTTGCGGTAAAATTATAACGAGAAACGGGGCAAAAAACGGCGATCTTATAGGCGTTACAAACACTTTTGGCGACGCCGGAGCCGGAGTTGAGCTTTTATATAAACATGGCGCTAAATACAAATATTTAAAAGAAGAAAAATACCTGATTTCAAAGCAGAATAAGCCAGAGGCAAGGCTTTTGCAGGCGCGCATAATTTCTGAATTTGCGACGTCTATGACAGACGCTTCCGACGGTTTATTTATTTCGGTAAGTCTTTTGGCAAAGGGGGCGGATCTGTTTTGCGAAAAAATCCCCGTTTCAAAAGAACTGTTAAAAGTTGCCGGCGGCAGACAAAAAAGTCTTGAGTACGCGCTTTTTGGTTCGGAAGATTACGAGCTTGTTTTTACGGTTCCTCAAAAGCGCGCCGCTAAATTAAAAAAGCTGCTTCCCGAGATTTCATACATAGGATGCGTAAATTCTTCAAAAAAGGTAAGATATTTTTATGACGGCAAAGAGCAGAAAACCGTTTACCGCGGATATAAGCATTTCTAAAAAAAACGTTTTTATAACGTCTTCATGCGCGCAAACGAGAAAGCTCGGCGCCGCTTTTGCGTCTTTGCTTAAAATAGGCGACATCGTTTTTTTAAACGGCGATTTGGGCAGCGGGAAAACTACTTTTACGCAAGGCGCGGTAAAGGCTTTTGGCAATAAAGGGTTTGCAAGAAGTTCGTCTTTTATGCTTGTAAACGAATACAATGCTTTCGGCGGCGCAAAACTTTTTCACATTGATCTCTACAGGCTTGAGCCTTCCTATATTGAAGATACGGGGTTAGAAGAATACGTTGACGGCAAAAACATAACTCTTATAGAGTGGCCGCAAAGGCTTAAAAGATGCGCAAGCATTAAAACGTGGGATATAAATTTGCAATATTTAGACGAAGAAAAAAGAAAAATCACAATAGAGAAATCAAAATGAAAATTTTAGCGGTTGAAACGTCGGGGAAAACTTTTAGCGCGGCTTTAAACCAAGACGGAAAAACGTCGGCGTTTTTTACATACGACTGCGGGCATATACATTCCGAAATGATAATTTCGTCGATAGAAAGAATTTTGAAAGATACGGGCAATTCTTATGAAAGCATCGACAAATTTGCCGTTTGCTCGGGACCCGGAAGTTTTACCGGAATAAGAGTCGGCATGACCGCCGTTAAAACTTTAGCGCAAGCTCTTAATAAGCCGATAGTGGCCGTAGATTCTTTAAGCGCGCTTGAAAAATCTTTTGTTAAGATAAAAGGTTTAAAACTTATCGCCGCCATAGACGCTTTAAGAAACGAGATTTACGTCAAAAGCAAAAAAGGCGTAATTATTAAAAGCGTCGGCGATTTTATAGAGGAAAATAAAAAATATAAAAATAAAATCGTCGTTATAGGCAGCGCTGCTTTAGTTTATGCCGATAAGCTTGCAAAAGGTCTTGGAAAAACAAGCGTTATGCTGCCGGAAACTTTTAATTTTCCTAAAGCTTATGTTTTAGCCTATATGGCGCAATACGAACAGGGCGCAAAGTACTGCGAAATCGAGCCTCTATACGTCCGTCGTTCATGGGCGGAAGAATCAAAAGAAAAAAACAGGCGCGGCTCTTAATTTTTTTGTTTCGTACAAAGCCGCCAAATATTTATAAAAATATGCTAATATTTTCTGCTTTTGCATGAATGCAAGAAATACGGATAAATTAGCAAAGTCGCTTTTGAAGACAAAAAAATGAATATTAAGAATAAAATTTTCAATGAAGATTGTTTAGAGGGAATAAAAAAAATTCCCAATGACGCTTTTGATATAATCATTTGCGATCCCCCGTACAATATCGGTAAAAATTTCGGCAATGATTCTGACAAACAAAATCATGCGGATTATATTGAATGGGTAAAATTGTGGTTATTAGAGTGTCAACGGGTTATAAAGAGAACAGGCACTATATTTATTTATGGATTTGACGAAATTCTTGCATATATTTCCGTACTATTGCCTATGGAGCAGCAACGTTGGATAATATGGCATTACACGAATAAAAATGTTCCTTCTTTAAATTTTTGGCAAAGAAGCCACGAATCTATAATTTGTTATTGGCGGGATAAACCCATATTCAATCGCGATGCAGTGAGAGTTCCATATACTGATGGATTTTTAAAAGGCAGCGCCGGAAGAATAAGACCCTTGTCAAAAACAGCGCGGTTTGGCGGAGAAAAACAAACCGTTTATGAAGCAAATCCAAATGGAGCTTTGCCGAGAGATGTTATTTGCGAGTCGACGTTAGCCGGCGGAGCGGCATTAAAGGAAAGAATAATTTATTCCAAATCAAAAGATTGTATCATTGATCCCAAACAAAGAACTCAATATGACGAACGGGATTTAATTATGCACCCTACGCAGAAACCGTTAGAATTAACTGATAAATTGATAAAATCTTGCCGTCCCGCATCTGATTTCAATGTGTTAATTCCATTTTGCGGCAGCGGCAGCGAATGCATTGCGGTCTTACAAAATGAAGGAAATTTCACGGCATTTGAAATCAATCCTGAATATATATTGCTTGCAAGTAAAAATGTTGAAAAATATCAGAAAGACGGAAAAACTGTTATGCAATATTCTTATGAAAACGCAAAAATTAAAAGACATACGCGCAGACATATTTGCCGGAGCAACTATATTTACCAATGATAGTCTTGCAAGAGATTATAAAGCCGGCGGATATAGAGTTATAAGATCAGCGGACATTTAAAACAACGAAATATCTTTTAAGGATCGCCTGTTTTATAACGAACAAGATTTTAAGAAAAACAGGTATCTTTTACAAAACAACGATATTTTAATATCTTCTTGCGGAACTATTTTTAAAATTGCTGTTTTTCAAAAAGAAGACGCATACAAAACAATCCCCTCAGGTTTCCTAACCTGCATAAGATTAAACCCGAAATTGAATATATCCGTCAATTATATTGTCCATTTTGATTTGCGTTGACAATTCTATTTTTATAATTTGGAAAACGTACAAAAGTTTTGTAGTATATGCATATATTCCTGCATAACATGGGTAATAATTAAATATAAAGTTTGCAAAAAATAATTTTGAGATAATAATAAAAACTTTGCAAGAAAAATTAAAAGCGGTTTTTATAAAATAACATTAGGATAGATACTCTAAAGAAGGTAAAATATAGTTTTATGAAAATAGCCAACAGCCAACAGCCAACAGCCAACAGCCAACAGCCAACAGCCAACAGCCAACAGCCAACAGCCAACAGCCAACAGCCAACAGCCAACAGCCAACAGCCAACAG
>JAISRM010000148.1 GCA_031273645.1 Endomicrobium sp. | reverse complement strand
CACGTTTACTAAAAAATTCTTTTTACATCCGCTTTTAAAAGAAAATAGGAATAAAAAAATATAAAACAAACATGGATTCCCATTTTCATGGGAATGACAGACACAAACAAAACAGACGCTGTCTGTGTTATATAAAACAGACGCAGTCTGTCCTGCGAAAGCGGGAAACCAAGTTTAAAAGATTAGTTGACCCGCTGACAGCTATCGCTGATACGGCGCAGCTTGCTGCTCGGCGTTTCATTATTCAAACATCAAAAAAGACCTTACGTTTTTTAAAACGTAAGGTCTTTTTTATTTGTATTAAAGCGGGTTTATTTGTTTCTGAGATCGGTAAATGATTTTACAACATATACTATCGCTACGATAATAAATATTGCCGCAAGAACATAATTTAACGCGCCTTTTCCTGAAAGAACTAAAGCAAGTTCTAAAGCCAGAAGCCCAAAAAGCGTCGTAAACTTAATTATCGGGTTCATCGCTACCGACGACGTGTCTTTAAAAGGATCGCCGACAGTGTCGCCGACTACGGAAGCTTTGTGAAGTTCGCTTCCTTTTTCTCTTAAATCGACTTCCACAAATTTCTTTGCGTTATCCCATGCTCCGCCGGCATTTGCAATAAAAATAGCCTGAAAAAGTCCGAACAAAGCTATTGAAATAAGATAACCTATAAAGAAATAAGGTTCTATAAAAGCAAAAGCAAGCGTGGTAAAAAATACTACCAAGAAAAGATTTATCATGCCTTTCTGCGCGTATTTTGTGCATATGGCCACGACTTTTTTGGAATCTTCGGTAGAAGCTCTGTCTGAAGAACCGTCAAGCTTTATATTTTCTTTTATAAATTCAACCGCTTTATAAGCTCCGCTGGTTACGGCATGGGTGGAAGCTCCGGTAAACCAGTAAATTACCGCTCCGCCTGCAATCAGCCCCAAAAGGAAGGGAGCGTGCAGCAACGATAAGTTTTCAAGCCCGGTCGTCAAACCGTTTGTAAGCATGACGATAGTTGAAAATATCATCGTTGTCGCGCCTACGACCGCAGTTCCTATAAGAACGGGTTTTGCCGTGGCTTTAAAAGTGTTTCCCGCGCCGTCGTTTTCTTCAAGCAGGATTTTTGATTTTTCAAATACCGGTTTAAAACCGTAATCTTTTTCTATTTCTCCGGAGATATTTGGAATATTTTCAATTAACGAAAGCTCGTAAACTGATTGGGCGTTATCTGTAACGGGACCGTAAGAATCGACGGCTATGGTAACGGGACCCATTCCAAGAAAGCCAAAAGCCACAAGCCCGAAAGCAAAAACGGCCGGAGCAAGCATAATTGCGCCAAGTCCGAAAGTGCTTATAATATAGGCTATTGCCATAAGTATTATTATGGCTATGCCCATCCAGTAAGCGCTGAAATTTCCCGCCGTAAGACCGGCAAGAATATTTAGCGAAGCGCCGCCGTGCCTTGAAGAAGCCACTACATTTTGAACAAAAGCGCTTTTTACCGAAGTAAATATTTTTACGATTTCAGGAATTACCGCGCCGGCTATAGTTCCGCAGCTTATTATAAGAGAGAGTTTCCACCAAAGCGTTCCGTCGCCGAGATCTCCTATTAAAATAGCAGAAACGATAAAAGTAAAAATTATAGAGACGCAGGAAGTGATCCATACAAGCGAAGTTAAAGGCGCTTCGTAATTCATTTTGTCGGCTAACGCGTATTTAATTTTTGCAAAAAAAGCGTTTATTGCATAAGAGCATGCGCTTGCTATAAGCATCAAAAGGCGCATTGCAAAAATCCAGACCAAAAGTTTAACCTGTAAAACCGGATCGTTGACGGCTAACACTATAAAAGTAATTAAAGCCACTCCCGTTACTCCGTAAGTTTCAAAACCGTCGGCGGTAGGTCCTACCGAGTCGCCGGCATTGTCGCCCGTGCAGTCGGCTATAACTCCGGGGTTTCTTGCATCGTCTTCTTTAATATTGAATACGATTTTCATTAAGTCTGAACCTATGTCGGCGATTTTCGTAAAAATTCCGCCGGCAATTCTTAAAACAGAAGCGCCGAGTGATTCGCCTATTGCAAAACCTATAAAGCAAGGTCCTGCAAAATCGCTTGGGATAAAAAGCAAAATTACAAGCATTATGGTAAGTTCTATGCTTATCAAAAGCATGCCTATGCTCATGCCGGCTCTTAAAGGAACGGCATAGCATGGGAAAGGTTTGCCTTTTAAACTTGCAAAAGCCGTGCGGGAATTTGCAAAAGTGTTTATTCTCATGCCAAACCACGCCACAGTGTAGCTTCCTAAAATTCCGACCACGCTGCAGAGAACGACGGTAAAAACTTTAACCGCCGCCATATGCTGTAAAAATCCGAAATAAACGATTATTATAACGGCTAAAAGAGCTTCGAGAATTATTATGAATTTTCCCTGCGTTATAAGATAAGTCTTGCAGGTTTCATAAATAAGCTCTGAAATGTTTTTCATGGATTGATGAACCGGAAGATTTTTAATGCCTATAAAGTGGTAAATGCCAAACAACAAACCGAAAACGCAGATGATAAATCCGAAAAGCAGAAGACTTTGTCCGCTTAAAGCGTTTCCAAAAAAACTTACCGAAGCTAAATCGGGGATTACCAAATCGGCTTCGCTTGCAAATGACCGGATTGCCGTTGCGGCAATTAAAACAAAAGCGCCGGCGAGCTTTGAAAACATCTTGCCTAAATACATAA
>JAISRM010000112.1 GCA_031273645.1 Endomicrobium sp. | reverse complement strand
CCTATGCTTGCGCTGGTTTTGTCTATATCCAAATCGTCCGTGATGCGAACGCTGCGAAGGCGCAGTTCAAGCTCGTTGATTTTCGCAAGAGTTTCGACCTGCTTTTCCTTGGCGGCGATATACTCGGCGTTTTCCTTGAGGTCGCCCTGCCTTGCGGCTTCGCCTATTTCTTCGGATAATTTGGCTTTTACTTTTTTAAGATTATCCAAATCTTCCCTAAGCCTCTCATAACTTTTACGGCTCATATAAAAAATTTCGCTCACTGCGGCCTCCGGACAAATTCTAAAACAGCACTGAATTTTATTATAAACTTTATTACTGCATTTTGCAATACCCCCTTGCCCCGCTTTTCTTTTGATATAATAACCGTAAAGGAGATTTTAGATGAAAAAGTTTTTTACATTTATAATGTTTATCACAGCTGCCGCCGCCGGATTTTGCTCAACTTATGATATAAAGACCGACCCTGTTCTTAAAACAATGGAGGCCGAAATCAAGCGTTCGCTCGGCAAGCTCAAAAAGGCAAATCCTCCGGTGTATTTTTTATCTTATACGACTACGCAGAGCGAAGTTTACGTTCTGCGTTCAGTTTTAGGCGGGCAAGCTTATGAGAATAAAAGTAAAAATAATCAGCTTGACACCGAAGTCCGCGTCGGAAATCGAAAAATGGACAATACGCGTAAAATAAAAGAAAATTCTTATGACGTATGGTTCGGCTCCGCGTCGGGATCTGCTTCAGCGCCGCTTGATTACAATGCGAAAAATCTGCAAAAAACTCTTTGGCTGCAAACCGAAGAAGCCGTAAAAAAAGCGCAGGAAACTTATTTGAAAGTTAAAACAAACGCGCAAACCGCTTCCGAGCGCAGCGATAATTCGGACGATTTTTCCGCCCCTTTGCCGCCGCAAAGTTATTATGAAAGCGCGCAAATGCCTTCGTTTGACACGCAGGAACTTAAAAGCCGTTTAAACGAATATTCCGCTATGTTTAAAGGACATGGTTTTATTATGTCTTCCGCAGTAACTTTTAATATTACGATAGAAAACGCTCATTATGTAAATTCCGAAGGAACAAGAATAAAACAGCCGTCAATATTAATGCGTCTTTCATACGAAGCGGCTTCGCGCAACGAAGACGGCATGGAACTAAAACGTTCCAAAAGTTATGATTTTATAGATCTTAAAGATATGCCTTCCCCGCAACAGGTCAAGCAAGATATTATAACGTCAATAGAAGAATTAAAAACCTTACAAAAAGCGCCATTTGCGGAGCCTTTCCACGGGCCAGTAATATTAAAAAACCGCGCAACCGGCGTATTTTTCCACGAGATTTTGGGGCATC
This sequence comes from Endomicrobium sp., assembly GCA_031273645.1. Classification (GTDB taxonomy): domain Bacteria; phylum Elusimicrobiota; class Endomicrobiia; order Endomicrobiales; family Endomicrobiaceae; genus JAISLV01. The sequence goes on along the minus strand of JAISRM010000112.1, from coordinate 2,641 downwards.
GCGTCGAAGGCCACAGGCAGAAAGACGACGATTTCGGCCAGACGTTTACCGGGAAACTAAACCGGCAGGTAATATCGCCCATAATCAGCGTTTACGACAATCCTACTTTAAAAGAATATAACGGCGTTCCGTTGCGCGGCCATTATTTGTACGACGACGAAGGCGTGCCTGCGCAAAATGTAACGATAATTAAAGACGGCGTTTTAAAAAATTTCCTTATGGGCAGAACTCCCGTAAATAATTTCCCGCAGTCTAACGGGCACGGGCGCAAAGCGCCGGGCAAAAGCGTTGTCTCCCGTATGGGAACAACAATAGTTGAAGCTTCAAAAACTATAAGTTTTGACGAGCTGCGCGCAATGCTTATTGAAGAAATAAAAAAACAAAATAAATCTTACGGGCTTATAATTGAAGATATCTCCGGCGGATTTACAAATACCGATACTTACGGCCCGCAGTCTTTTAAAGTACAGCCTCTTTTAGTTTACAAAGTTTACGCGGACAGCCGCCCCGATGAAATTATACGCGGCGCGGATATTGTCGGCACGCCGTTATCAAGTTTCAACAAAATTATGGCTGCGGCCAATGATTATGATATTTTTAACGGAAGCTGCGGCGCGGAATCCGGCTGGGTGCCGGTATCGGCAATCGCGCCAAGCGTGCTGATATCGGAAATGGAAATTGAAAAAATAGAAAAAAGCTATGACAGCCTACCGCTGCTGCCGCCGCCTTCTGCTTCAACCGCTACAACCGTTAAAAAAGGGGCAAAATAATTATGAAAAAATTTCTTCTATTTTTAATACTTGCACAAACCGCGCTCGGCTCATTTGCTTTAACGCCAAAAGACGAAATGATTTTTAAAGCTATGGAAGACGAAATGAAGCGTTCTATGTCCGAACTTAAAATGGACAATATGCCGCGGCCTTATTTTATAACTTACAAAATTCACGCTTTAAAATACTTCGGTTTTGATGCGCAAAGCGGTTCCTTAATAGAAACCAGAGAAAACGAAAACCTTACGACGCAAGTATTACTGCGCGTAGGAACGCAAAAAGAAGACAATAGTTTTTTTGACAGCAATATTTATTCGTCTTCCGCGCGGCAAGCGCCGTCTTTCAGCTATGACGGCCTGCGCGCCAGACTTTGGCAGCTTACCGACAGGGTTTATAAAGATTCTTTATCGCTACTTGCCAAAAAACAGGCTTACAAAAAAAACAAAAATATTGATAATAATTACAAGGATTTTTCCCCTGCCGAACCTGCGGTTTATATAGAAGATTTTACTCCGCAGATAATTGATAAAGATTATTGGGAAAATTTGGCAAAAGAACTTTCCGCGCAGGGCGATATAAAAGAAATTGATAATTTTGAGGCCGCCGTAAATATAGAATTCAGGCCGATTTATTTTATAACAAGCGAAGGCGCAAAATATACTAAAGATTATTATCATATAGTAATTAATCTTATCGCAAAAGCGAGAACTAAAAACGGTTTTGAGCTTGAAGAATCAAAAAGATTTACGTATGCCGATTTTAAAGATATTCCAACAAAAGAAGAACTTATAAAACAAGCCCGGGATTTCGCTTTGCAAACCGCCGCTTTAACAAAAGCGGAAAAAGTAAAACCGTTCATAGGCCCCGTGCTTTTGGAAAGCGCGGCAGCCGCAACATTATTTAACAATCAGTTTTTTCCGAATATTTCAAGGCCAAAGCCGGTGCTCTCGGAAAGATACGATCCGACTCAAGGGGAATTTTCGCTTAAAAAAGGCTTAAAAATTATGCCTGCCGGTTTTGACGTAATTGACGACCCTTTAACGACGGTCTTTGACGGGGTAAAACTTATCGGCAGTTATCGGGTGGACGATGAAGGCACTGCCGCGCAAAAACTTGATCTTATAACCAATGGCAAACTAACGACTTTGCCGGCAACCCGCAGTTTATTTGAAGGTCAAAAAGCAACCAACGGCCACGCTATGGCCCGCCGCAGCGGCGATGACTTCGCGCAGGCTTATGTTAAAAATCTCTTTTTCAAACCGCGCAGTCCTATTGCCGCGGCGGAATTTAAAAATAAATTTTTAGAATATTGCCGCCAAGAAGGGCTGGATTATTGCTATATAATCAGAGGCTCCGTCGACGAGGATTTCTTTTCGGCTTATAAAATAAATGCAAAAACTGGCGAAGAAACGCCTGTTTACGGCGCAACGATAAAAGATTTGGGCGCGCGCACGCTGCGGGATATAAAATATGCCGCTGACGACGCAAAAGTTTATAACATAACTAATTCAATTTCAGGCATTTCAATAATAACGCCTTCGGTTATTTTAAGCGAAGTTGAAATAAAGCCGACGCAAAAACTGCCTGCGCGCAAACCGCTCGTTCCAAAACCGTAAAGAAATTATGAAATTTTTGGCAGTGTTAAAAATAGCATAATTATAAAAAATTATTTTCTGTTCTATGTTTTATAAATATTTATTCTGCTTGTCATTCTCGGCTGAAAGCCGGGAATCTATCCCGCATTGCGGGCTGTTCAAAATAAGTAAAAAACAATTTTATTTTTTGATATTGCTTTGCAATAGATACCCGCTAGCGCGAGTATGACAACAAAGAGAATGAGAGAAAGGTAATTGCCGCCATTGCGTTCTTTT
>JAISRM010000059.1 GCA_031273645.1 Endomicrobium sp. | reverse complement strand
AAACTATATCGGAAATTTTTATCCTTACTTTTTTTCCGCTTATTCTTTCGTTTACTTTATTGAGATATTTGGCAAGTATTTTTTGGCGGTCTTTTGCGCAGACGTCGCCTTTGGAGTTTTTGCCGATAAGAAGAGCAAGTTCTTCAAAAACTTCAATTTCTGCGATATTTTTATAGCGCGCGGTTTTTTCAAGAAGAGCCGCGACTTCATTGCAGTCAAGCCCAAGCCCAAAGGTAAACGTAACGTTTTCGCCTTTTACCTGATCTACGGCGTCGTTCCAGTCCGCTCTTTTTTGTTTTAAAAGGTTGCTGTCGCCGACGTCGTAAAACATTGTAAGAAGCTGCACGAGAAGATGCTCTATAACCGTGCCTTTATATACGGCTCCGCCGGCGGTTTTCTGATTTTCTATCGTCCCTTTTTTCCAGCCGGAATCTTTTGTTTCGCCTCTGTTTCTGTAAGCGTCTTTAAAATAGGCTACTCCGCTTCTAAAAAGAAAATCGTAATCTCCCAGAAAATTTACAAGGATCATCACCGTCTGGGCAGTCCAATACGGATGGTCGCACCACAGGCCGTTTACCTCGTCGCTGCCAAATTCTTTTGTTCTTGCAAAAAACCTCGTCGCATTAGTTCCGTCAAGGCGTATTCCTTCAAGAGTCTTCATCGTTCTTTCTTCAAGACCTTTGGGGTCTATTACCGTAGCGGCCATCATGTCCTGCCAAAAATCGCGCCAGCCGGAAAAATCGGATCCGTAATCTGTTTGCGGATGTCCGGTATTTCCAAACCAATATCTCATTGAAAGCTGATAGCACCACCAATTGTTCCAAAGATTGTTAAAATCTTTATTTCCCGTCGTAATTACTACTCTTGAAGTTCTTTCTTTCCAAAAATTATTAAGCGCGTCAAAAGCTTTTTGCGCGCCCGCATAATCGTATTTCTTCAACAGTTTGCGCGCTTTTTGACCGCCCAAAACAGATATGCCGCTGACAATAACGAATTTTTCCGATTTGCCCGCCGGTATTGCGATATTTTTAAATTCTATCGCCCCGACTGCTTCCTTGCCGTAACACTGGGCTTTTGGAGGCTCGTTATTAAGAATTGCCTGAGGCTTAAGCCACATATTGTTTGCTCCAAGAAAAGTTTCTCTGTCGCAATAAAATCTGTCGCCCTTTCTTCCTTTTTGCGCGCTTGCTCCCATAAAATAACATATGCCGCTTGAATCCGTCGAACCTTCAACCCATTCAAGACCCGGAAGAATTTCAATATGATCCGTAACTTCGCTTTTATTGTAAAGCCTTACCACGTCTCTGTGATATTCGACATAAGCTCTGTTTCCTGCAAAAATAGGAATTACGGGTATAAAATCAAGAGTCTGCGTTTTTGAAGAGTCGTTCTTTATTTCAACGGTAATTAATTCGACAGTTTCTTCTTTTGGAACAAAAACCGTCGCTGTAACGCTAAGAGCGCGTTTTGCCGACTTGCCGGTAAAACGAACGTAGCCCAGCCCCATTTCGCATTTTGCCTGAGACGTTTCTTTATCGGTTAAATCGTAATTATTTACAAGCCACGGTTTTTGTCCGGCAGGCCTTATCCATAAAAACCTTGCCTGACCTTTGGGGAAATTGGGACCGTCGAATTCCCCAAACATTCTCGTATAGTCAAAGCCGGAAAACCCTCTTAAAAAATTATCGCATATTGAAAAATATTCAGGGCCGTTTGCAAGCATATGTATCATAGGCTGAGGCAGTAATTTTGCGTTTTCAACCCTGAATTCTCCCGCCTCGTTGTAATCCCAAATTTTAGACATTTAAATTTCTCCCGTTTTACCAGACTTGCGCTTCTATAACGACCGTACACGCGTCGGCAGGCGCGCCGTTTTCCAAAGCCGAAAAACCTTTCATGTTTATCTTATCTTTATCTATTCCGTTTTTTATCAGAATTTTTTTTATATTCTCGGCTCTTTTTTCAAGCAATTTCCATTCGTCTTTGCCGCCGCCTGCTTTAAAAAAAAATTCGCAGCTGATTTCATAATCTTCATGCGTCAAAATTTCCGAAACAAACGCCGTTATTTCATTTCTTGATTTTTTAGACACGGAAGCGTTTTCTATATTTTGAAAAACTGCGGATATGCTTTTTGTCTCAGGTTCCCACATTCCAGAATCAAACAGCGACGTAAGAAAGATTTCTCCGCCCATAAATTTTTTTCCGGAACCGCCCCCGTCGTTAACCGAAGCGCATCCCGATAAAAAAAGAAAAAACGGCAAAAAAGCTATAAAATATTTTTGCATAAAAATCTTTGAGATTATATAAATTACAGGTTGATTGTTCAAGCGAGAACTTAAAATTTTACCGAGCAAAAAGCCGGCCAAAGCTGCATTACGCGGCCTCCAAAACGCTTTGATAATTGCGCGTGTCTGATAGATTTTGTTCAAGGAGCGCGCCTGCGTTTGAAAGCGGCAAAGGAGCAGATATAAAATAATTAAAATAAGCGAGATTTTTATTTTGCGCGCTATACACGGAATTCATTATGCTTTCAAATTTAGCGTTAAAGCTTTTATTTAAAATACCGCGCGATAAACTAAAGCCCAAATTGCTGTTGTCGCTTTCATAGGCTACAATGAGATCATTGACGGCATTATTATGTTTTTGTTCAGTCGTTAAACTTGCGTTAAATTCATCTAAATGTGAAGTTCTCAGTATTACGTTTCTTTTATGGTTGACGGATTTTATGTATTTTTCAAAAGGATTGCCTTTTTGTTTCATCTTGTCAACAAAAACGGCGGTTGCGGCAGACAGTATATTGTCTTTTATATCGTCGTATTGTAAACCTGCAGCCTTAATATTGTTTTGCGCCGCAAAACCCACATAAACTTCAACAAAATGAAGCTGCGCGTTTAAATCTCTTTCTTTGCTGTATCTGTAAGAAATCGGAACTTTTATAGAAATAAGCTGTTTGTCTTTTCTAACGACCACATCTATGGAAGAATCGTCGCTTTTTTGCTCAAGCACAAGTTTTTCCGATTCCCCCTCAGAAGCTCTGCTAAGCTCTATGCCTATGGTTTTTATGCCTCTGGCCGTCAAGCCTTTCATTTTGACTTTATTGTCCGCCACATCGCTGTCGTTTCCTATTACCATATTGATTACTATCGTATTTTTAGAATTTATTTCGTCTGAATCGACAAGGGATAACAGCACACAGTCCCAGAAAACAGACACTCTTGCGCGGAAAAAATCCAGCGCAGAAGTGAAAACTCTGGCCAAAGGTCTGCATATATCGTAAGCCGAACTTAATAAAAACTGGTTTTTCTTTACCAAAGTGCGCGACAATATTTTAGCGTTTTCCTCCCCCGACTCAAAACCTGTCTGCACGATCCCAAGTTCGCCGCTGTATATAAGAGCCGTGCCTTTGCCTTTAGGCTTTGCGTAAGCTTTTGAAAAGGCGTCGTCTGCGGCCAGCAAAATTTGAAGATATCTGTCGCCGAAAAATTCAACGTCGTGAATGCCAAGAGAACCGGTTTTATTTCTCGGATTATGTCCTACGGTAAGCCTCATTACTCCGTTTGCCATCCTTGAAAAGATTTTTGAAAAACCTATTTTCTGATGAGTGTTTTTTATATCGGCCGGCTTAATTGCCGTGCTGAAATCTGCGTATATGGAAATGATAATTGAAAAAGCTTCGTATATTGCGCTTAAATCTCCTTTGTCAATATCGTAAGCTCTTATGTCTTTTGCCATAGCCTCAAAGCCGTCAAAAATAGTTTCGCCCTCGTAATGGACGCCTTTATAATCAAGTCCTTTTATTCTTTTGCCGTCGGGATGTTTTGTAACGACTTTCCCGTTTTCAAACCTTCCTATCGCAACATCCCCATATTCGTCAACCGGAAGCATGGAATGCATATAATAAGTTCCGTACTCGTCGCGCCTGTAAAAAAAGAAATTTTCTTTAAAAAATTCGGCAAAACTCTTTATTCTTGCGTCTCTGAAATAAGAAGAAGAGTTAAGAAGGGCTATGTCAAGCTCTTTTTTCTGCAGTTTTGTAAGTTTATCAACAGAAGGCTTTCCGTATTTTGCGCAAATCTCAGCCTCTATTTCCTTATTTCTCTGCGATATTAAGCCTCCGCTTCCCCCGCCCCAGTCTTTATGAAAACTCCAGTCTAAAGCCTGCCATTCCGTGCTTATATAATTATTTTTCATTATGGCATCTAAAACTCTCCACATCCAATTGCCTTTTACGGCTGCAGCTTTCTGACCGAGAGCTGCAATTCTTGCCTTTTCGGCTTGTATTATATTTTCAGCGGCGGCGCGCAGATAATCCGACTTTAAAGCGTTTTTCACGTACTCGGAATTCAAAAATTGATTCCATGCGTCTGCATAATTTACGTCGGCAGTATCGCCCGAAAGCGTTATTTGCGCGCCGGTTTCGGCAATCATTCTGGTTGTTTGGGTTTCTATTATCAATCCTATAAGCTGCTTCATTTTTTCATAGGCTTCTTTTTCATTTGAAAACTGCCCGCTTGCGTTAAGATATTCAAGTTCTTCCAACATTTCTTTCCACCAGTTTATGCTCATTTTATCGGCAGCTCTCAACCCCGTATATACCATAACTCCAACATTGTGCCCAAGAATTTTAGCCCACCACAATCTAAGCCTGACATTAAGTTCATATTCATTCCTTTGGGCATCTGACAAAGCCGCCAGATCCTCAGAGGAAAGATCTTTTTTAAATCTGCCGTTTTTTTTGCCTTTTGAAGCGCTGTTAAGCACGTCCTTACCCTCTTTGTTGTCAAGTTGCTCTTCATAAACATCTTCAAAGAGCTTGGCCGTTTTACTAAATGCGGCCGCCCATACTTTCTTCTGGTTTTCAGCGGCAATCGACATATAATAAGCCAGCGCCGCCGCCCATGTATTTCTGCTTGCAGCGTTATTGATTGGAGTTTCTTGTTCATTTTTGCCGACATATCTTATCCTGTCTTCTGATCTGTCTTTTGCCAGGACAGCTTCGTCTTCTTTGTGTTTGTTTTTAAGAAACTCTCTCACTTCTCCGTACATGTCTTTATAGTCTTCGTCTATACCGTTATAGTTTCTATAAAAAGGCAGATGTACGCCCATGATGTTCATTAAAGCGTATAAATCGTGATTTCCGACAATGTACCTTAATTTTCCGGATTTATGCGCGTTTATCATTAAATCCAGAGCCTTTAATTGATATTCTCCCCTATCTACCGTATCGCCCAAAGAATACAATGCGTTTATATTTGATTTTTTCAACACTTCGTAAATTCTCTCTGTTGCATTGTCAAAAGTCAGCCCGGCTTCCTTGCCTATAACTTCCGACAGCACCTCGACAAGCCTTTCATAGCCTCCGTGAACGTCGCTTACCACTACGTTCTTAAAATAAGCGGTCGGCTTCTTGAAATATGTTTTAAACATTTGCTTTAAAAGATATATTCTGTTTTTAACAGTAAATGCGGAAGCCTTATTGTTAAAGTCAATGGGGTTTTGAGGAGAAATTTCGTTAAAATAATCTAAAACTTCTTCAATTGTGTTTATCATTTTTGACACGTCGCGGGAAGTGTATCCCATCGCCATCATATCAGACCTGCGGGATTCTATAAAGTCGATGAGTTCCTTTTTATCTTTTGAACTGTCGATTATGTTTCTTGCGCCCTGAGTAAGATAAAACTCCGGTTTTCTTCTTAAAAAATGCCTCATAAAATCGTTTATGCCGTCAACATTGTCTATGGGCAAATATTTATTTTCTTTTATAAGTCTAATTCTTTCTTCTTTCTTAAGAGAACTGTTATATATTGAACTTCCGAGAATTTCGGTTGTCAGGCTCATCGTCTTCCTCATATTGTATAAACGCCCGAAATTCATGTCGGCGTCTAAAGCGTCGGCGTCGTGCAAAAGGCGCGCAATATAATATTTTTCATGTTCGGGTCTTGGATGATTATTATCTTTAACTTTTTTATGCCCTAACATCACCTCTGTCAATTTTTCAATGTCTATGTCGCCTTGAGGAAAATTTTTAAAAATCTTTCTTATCATAATGCAGGAATTAAATTCATGATTATTTCTTGAAATTATGCATGACAAATCATGAAGCATAGCCGAGTACACAATAGTTTTCATTTTGACTACGCCGTATATTTCTTCGAATTTGTCCTGTTCGCTCGACAATATGTCAAGCATATAGCTAAGCGTTTCAAGAGAATGCGGCAAAGCATGCCCCGCCGTCATAGTTTTGTCGTAAAAATATCTGTCAAACAGACTTTCGGGCAAAGACTCGGCAAGCAGACCTATGGCATCAATAATGGAATCTTTAAAAACCTTAGTTTTACTGTTTATGTCTCCAGTTTTACTGTTTATGTCTCCCTCAGGTACTGACATTGAGTCTAAAATTGATCCCAATTTATCGGAAAGAGCGTTTATAGAGCTTATTATTTCCCGATTATATTCTTCTTTTTCAGACTCTTTTTTAGATTTGGAAACTGCGGAAGGAACGGTTCTTAACAAAGAAAGTATTTCTTCTTTTTTAGATATATTTGCTTTGTCTTGATCCAAAATTACCTGCTCATAAAAATGCTTTTCGTTTTTTCTAAGATCTTCTTCGGATTTTTCCGAGTGTTTTTTCATTGAATTTACAAAATAACTGTTTGCCATATGGCTAAGGTCGGAGTCGGGAATACTTTTATTTTCCTTAACCACTTTTATAACCGAATCAAGCGACATTTCGTATCTGCGGAATTTATCAAAAAACCTTGACGCTCCGAGAATTTTTTCTATATACGGAACAATTATGTTGTCTCTTAGATATTCATTATAAACACCCCAGTCTTTATCTTCTCCGTCAAACTCTTCGTAAGTGTAAATTCCCATGATCCTTTCCATAATATAATCAATGTCCTTCATCATTCTCGTTTCTTCAAAAAATTCCAAAGGCGCGCCGGAAAGTTTGGGATTAAATTCATGCGAGATCTCGTGTATAATTCCGGCTTCTAAAACCGCTCTGCGCACATTCATCGACGCTAAATCGTCAATGCCGTTTTCTCCGGAGATCGCCTGCAAAGCCGGAAAGTTTACGGTTATATAGCCTATGCCCGTATAATTTTCAAATAAATGCGAAGCTCTTGGCGAAGAGCCTATCAGAAATACCGGAGGAACCCCGTCAAAAGACTGATCCTCTTTGGCGTTTATAATCAATCTCTCTAAAATTGCACTGATATTTCCCCCTGAACTTTCCAGAACGGCCGCTATGTCGTTTTCTATTATTACGCTTATAGTATTGCCGTCTTTAAAATCAATATGTATTTCTTTGGCTTTCTTCATTTTTATGGATTTGTCAAAAACGGCTTCTATAAATTTATAAGCCTTTCTTTTAAAATTAAACATCTTGTCAAGGCGTTTAATTTTTGACAATGCATAATAATAGCGGAACAGCCTGATAAAGAAAAAATCTTCGTTTCCGGAAACGCTGTTAACATATTCTTTTGGCAAAAGCATGCCCAGCGATTTATTAGTCAGCTCTTTGCCGGCAGAATGAAGAGATGTAAATACAATTTGCGCGGCGTTTAAGGCGGCTTTTACCGACTTATATTTTTTTGCGGAAGGAATGAACAATTGCCTTGCAGCAAAATCAACTTTCCCATTATTTAAAGAAAAACTTAAAACCTGTCCGTTGATTTTTATATCAAACGACTTGTCGCCGCGGGAAACGGAAAAAGATTTTATAGCGCCGATGTTTTTTGCCCAATTTTCAAGAGCGGTTTGCAAAGCTTCGGGAGAGCGGACGTCTGCCGTCTCCATAATTGAATCTATAAGCTGCGTAAAATAAACGTTTCTGTTTTCCTGAGGAACATCTTTAAAAGCAGCAAGCATAAAAGGAATAGGAGTTAAAGCGTTGCGCAAAACTTGCGGCATGGCGTTAATTTCAATAAGTCTGTTATAGACTTCAACGCTGTCAAAATTTTGTTTTACCGCAGGAGTAATAAGCGCGTAGGATATTCCGCGCTCTTTTAAATCGTCGGTCAAGGACGTATGAAATCCGCCGGAAACAAAAATGCTGACGCGTCCGGAAGGCGTATCGTTTGCATATTTGTAAAGGGTTTCAAGGAAAATGTCGTTTCTTTCTATATTAAGCCAATAATATTTCAGGTATTCCAAATTGCCAAGAAGATAAAAAATGCTGCGGTAGCTTGGATATTTGGCGCGCAGTATTTCTTTATAAAAATCGAGGTTTTGTTCAAAATAATCAAACTCTGCCGCCGTCATTTCAAGACTGAAATAACTTTTTAAAAGAGAAGTCATTTTAAAAACGGTTATGTCTTCATATTTATTATAATCGACGCTTTCGCGCGCGATTATGTTTTCAATATAAGACTGTTCCTGCGCATATATGGCCAGCGGATTTATCTTGTTGTTTTTGACGGAATAATTTAAAAATGCGTACAAATTCGGATACTCTTTAACAAAAGCGCCTTTATCGCCGGATTTTTCAACGATAGCGTATAAAGCTTCAAAATATTCGGGCTGATTTGCGTTATTTTCAGAAATTTTTGAATAATCTTTGTAAGAGAGGGTGTTTTTTAAGACGGAAATGTATTTTTCAAGCTCTTTTTGCACTTTTTTTAAATTGATTTGCCCGCTTTCCTGTCTAAGTTCAAGATAGAGCAGCAAATCAGGATAATCGTAAAAATACTGCAAATAGCGGGTTTCGGCTTTTAACAAATCGTCATACCATTTGTCGTTTCTGTCGCGCGACGAAAGACCGCTCAAAGCGCCTATTGAATTTTTAACGTTTTCTTTTACGGCTTTTTCAAAAGGTTTAAGGGAGTTTAAGACATAGTTTTTATTTTTGAGAAGACCGGAAGCTCTGTAAAGATTTTCAAGATATTTATCCCAGTTTTCAACGCCGTATATGTTTTTTTTGTTTTCGCTTACGGAATATATTTCGGCGCCCGTTACAAGTCCTTTAGCCAATAAATTCTCAACGACCTTGTATTTCATTTCCTCGGGAAGAGCCTGCAAGACATTATCTTCAACCCTGCCTTGCGGAACGCCCTCTAAAATGACTTTGTCTATACCGATATTGTTGTCGATAGACGTTATAATTGAAGCTATATTTTGCTGCACTTCGGGGTTGCAGTGCAAATCCTGTATATAAATTAAAATTCCGCCGGAATTTGATATGTTAATATCTGTAATATATCCGGCGGATTTTGGAACTGCGTTTCTTATTGCAAAAACTGCGCCTGAGGCGCTGCTTGAAGCGTTGAGATTATGAGGAGCAATGCATGAAAATAAAAATACAAATGCGGTTAAACAGGAAAAAATCTTTTTGAAAAAAGCGCCTTTACAGAAAGTTCTCTTGAAGAAAATCATATTCATAATAATATTATCCTGTCAAATAAGATGATTATATATACTTAAAATAAATATACCGGAAATACATTATATTTTCAATTGTTTTTTTTATATTTTTCCAAATACCCGTTTCTAAAATAAAGGCATGCGTCAATTGAAACCATAATCATATTTAAAGCGTATAAAATTATAATATAATCCATATTGTATAAAATTTTATGAATAATGCCGCCGGCATAACCTAAAATAACCACGAAAAGAAACCAAAGACTTTTGCCTTTATTGCTTTTTGATTTATAAGATTTATATATTGAAAAAGGCCATGCGGCGCCAAAACATATCATCATCAAAGCTTCAAATACGCTCATAATTTTTCCCGCGCTGTTTCTGTTTCCAAAGACGCGGCAGAGCTGCCCGCTAAATATCCGGTTGAAAACGCCGCCTGAAGATTAAAGCCTCCCGTCGGAGCATCGACGTCTAATATTTCGCCGCAAAAATATAATCCGCTTACAAGTTTTGATTCCATAGTTTTCTGATTTATCTCGTCTGTTGAAACTCCGCCTCTTGTTATAATGGCTTCTTTTATATCTCTTACTCCGGTAATTTTAAACCGCATATCGTAAAAAGAATCTAACATCTTAATCCTTTCTTCTCTGTTTATCTGCGAGCATTTTTTCGTGATCTGCAGGCCGCAATAATCTGCAAAAGTCCTTATAAGCCGGGCGGGAAGCAGTTCTTTAAGCATTTCCTGAAGCTGTCCGCGTCCAAAAGCGTTAAGTTCTTTAGAAAGTCTTTTGTCGAGCAGCGGTTTTGACAAAGCCGGCTTTAAATTCAGCGATAAAAATAACGGCGATTTGCGTATTTGAAAACCTATATAAGAACTCAAAGTTAAAATAACAGGGCCGTCTGCTCCGTAAGAAACAAATTCCATTTCGCCAAATTCTTTTAAAACCGCATTGCCGTCTTTTAAAACTGAAACTTCAACGTTTTTAAGTTTTAACCCGCGCAAATTTTTAAGATTTGCGCATTCAAGAGTAATGGGAACAAGAGCGGCGGAAAGTTCAGTAACGCTGTGTCCGAAAGATCTTGCAAAAGCGTAGCCGTCGCCTTGCGAACCCGTCGAAGGATAAGACATTCCCCCGCAAGCCGCTATCAGTTTTTTTGACGACAGCTGCGCGCCGCCGTCTGAACGGACGAAAAAAAGACCGTCTTTTTTAGTTACGGATTCGGCTTTAAAAGAAGAAATAATTTCGCAATTCTTTTTTACGGCCTTAATTAAAGCATCGGCAATATCGGAAGCTTTTTTGCTTGCCGGAAAATATCTGCCGCCTCTTTCAAGAACGCAAGGCACGCCGAGTTTTTCAAAATAAGAAATAAGATCGGCATTTGAAAATGCCGTAAAAGCGCGGTAGAGAAATTTGCCGTTTCTGAAAACTCCGACGAAATCTTTAATATCGGCGGAGTTTGTCAAATTGCATTTTCCTTTTCCCGTAATGGAAAGTTTAATCGCAGGGCGGGATTTTTTTTCAACGACAGCCGTTTTTAATTTGCGTTGTCCGGCGGTATCTGCGGCGATCATTCCGGAAGGTCCGGCTCCTATAACGAGAACGTCGTAATAATCTGACATTTTATTTAACTTTGGAAAGATTTTTTAGCAGAGCGTCAATTTTTGTTTTTAAGATTTCAACGCAATCAGAATCGTTTATAAAAGTTATATCGGCCATTGCGGCCGTTTTGGAAAGCTGTTGTCCCGGTCCCTGCGTCTGCGATTCTTTATTTTCAAGCTCTATAAATTTTTCAAGAGTCTGAGGATCTCCCGGCCTTTTTCTTTTTATCATTCTGTCAAAGCGGATTGCGGCCGGAGCGTCAACGTTTATAAGAACGAAATCAGGATTTTTTTTAAGCTCGGATACCTCGTCGGGATGCCTTATGGAAGTTATGCAGTAATCGGCTCCTTTGCGCATTTTTTGCAAGACTTTGTCTGCAAGCGCGCCGTTGCCGTACTGCGCTCTTAAATTTGTTCCAAAAACAATAAGATTTTCTCTGGTAGGCTCAATTCCTTTTTCCTTCATAGACTGCCT
>JAISRM010000058.1 GCA_031273645.1 Endomicrobium sp. | reverse complement strand
AAACCATATTTGTCTTTGGGAATTGCCCGGTCCTATCGGTATTACGAGCATGCCGAGTTTTTCGGCTCCGTAGTGAAAACCAAGCCCGCCCGTAAACAAACCGTAACCCATTGTATTTTGAAAAATGTCTTCTTTTCTTGCTCCCGCCGTGTACATGCATCTTGCCGACAGATCAGCCCAATTGTCAAGGTCTCCTTTCGTATGATAAACGACGGTCGGATTTCCCGTCGTGCCGGAAGAAGAATGCAGCCGCACGACGTCTTTTAATTCAACCGTCAAAAAATCGTAGGGAAAACCGTCTCTGAGATCTTGCTTATGCGTAAACGGCAAATTTTCCAATTCTTTAAGATCTGAAAGTTCGCCTATATTTTTTAATTTGACGCCGTAAAACTTTGATTGTTTGGCTATAGCTATCGTTTTGTTTAATCGTTCAAGCTGAAATTTTTTTAAATCACCGCGGTTTAACGTTTCAATTTCTCTTTGCCAAAACATACGAATATCCGCCTTTTATAAAAATATTTTTTTATATATAATGATACTTAATAAAATATTATCAAGATTATAGCATATTAGGAAAAATCAATGAATTACAGCGCGGGAGTGATATATAACGGAGCAAAGGCAAATGCAAAAAAACTTGCTCTTGAAATAGCGGCATGGCTGAAAAACAACAAATGCAGAGTTTTTACATGCGAATCGCACGATATTAAGGCAAAAAAAGCAGATTTTGTTTTATCGGTCGGCGGCGACGGAACAATGCTTAAAGTTATAAGAACTTTTGCCCCTTTGTCCGTGCCGGTAAAAGGCATTAATCTCGGCTCTTTGGGTTTTCTTACCGATACGGACACAAACGAAATTTACGCCCTGCTAAAAAATATTCTTCAAATCGGAGTCAAAGTAGAAAAAAGAATACTGCTGTCGGTAGAATTTGCCCATAACGGCAAAAAAATAAAAACCGTAGCCGCAAACGACTGCGTAATAAGATCGGGCGTAAAACTTATTACGGTCAACGTAAACATAGACAAAAAATTTACTGTGGAATACAAATGCGACGGCATGATTATAGCCGTCCCGACAGGTTCGACGGCTTACTCTCTGGCAGCTTCCGGCCCGATAGTTTACCCAAATCTTCCGGTTTTTCTGCTTACGCCGATCTCCCCTCACACTCTTACGCAAAGACCTATGATATTGTCGGACAAAAGCGTTTTGTATCTGTCGGCAAAAAACAAAGACAATGCGGGAAAAATTCTTATTTCAATAGACGGTCAGGAAAATTTTTACATTCCTCCGGGGTGCCGCGTAAAGTTATCTCTGTACAAAAAAAACCTTAAGCTGATAAAAAATTGCAGCAAATCTTTTTTTGAAACTCTTAAGAAAAAATTACATTGGAGCGTTTAAAGTTAAACGCCGCGGACAAGCAATTTATCCGCCGTTAACCGCTTATGCTTACGAATTTATCCATAAAAAATTACGCTTTGATCGAAGATTTGAATATTGATTTTCACGCAGGCTTTACCGCCATAACCGGAGAAACGGGCGCCGGAAAATCGATACTCATAAAATCAATAGAACTTCTTACAGGCGCCAGAGCCGATTCTTCCGCCATACGCGCAGGCTGCTCAATTTGCGCAATTTCGGCCGTGTTTGAATGCGAAAACGTCGAAATAAATTCTTTTCTTGAAAATTTATCTATTCCTTTAAATGATAACGCAGCGATATTATTGCGCCGCACCGTCGAAAATACGGGAAAAAGCAAAGCGTTTATAAACGATTCGCCCGTCAATCTTTCCACTCTCTCGTCGCTTGGAGAACTTCTTATAAATTTTCACGATCAAAACGAAAAGCATTCTCTTTTAAGCCGCGAATCCCAGCTTGAAATTCTCGACGGAGAAATTCCGGATATTTTGCCGCTTCTTCAGGAAGCAAAAGAACTTTACGGGCATGTTGAAGAAATAAAAGCCGCTTTAGAGGCATTTAATATGTCTGAAGCGCAAAGAGAAAGAAAGATAGACTTATACTCTTTTCAGCTTCAGGAAATTAACGACGCAAATCTCGAACCCGGAGAAGACGACAAAATTGAAAACGAGCTGCCCAAACTTAAAAACGCCGAAAAAATATCGACGCTTGCCGGCGAGACGGTGTCGCTGCTTTACGGCGAAGACGGCTCGGCTCTTGCAAAAATAACCAAAGCAAAAAAAAATATTGAAAACATAAACAATTACGGAGCAGACGCAGCCGAAGCGCTTTCGCTTATAGAACAGTCTTTTTATCAGGCGCAGGAAGCTTACAGAGAAATTGAAAGCATATTGGCAAAAACCGATTTAAATCCGGAAAAATTCAACGCCGCTCTTGAAAGAGCCGAGCTTATAAAAAAATTAAAGAAAAAATACGGCTCTACTATAGAGGAAATTTTAAATTACGCCGACCTGACGCAAAAAGAGCTGCGTTTGCTTAAAGGTTACGAAGAAAACAGCGAAAAGCTTGAAAAAGAACTTGCCAAGAAAACGGAAAACTTGTCCCGGCTTTGCGCGCAGATAACGCAAAAAAGAAAAAAAGCCGCGCAAGCGTTTTGCAAAGCCGTAACAAAAGAACTTTCGCGCCTTGAAATAAACGACGCCGTTTTTGACATACAATTTACAACTAAAGAACCGTCGGCAAACGGCAGCGACTCTGTGGAATTTATGTTCTGCGCAAACAGAGGAGAAAAGATCCTTCCTTTAGCAAGCACGGCTTCCGGAGGAGAACTTTCAAGAGTTCTTCTGGCTATTGAAATAGCTTCAAAATCGCAAAGCTCTAAAAGCCGCACAGTAATATTTGACGAAATAGATACCGGAACCGGAGGAAAAACCGGAGAAAAAATAGGCAGACAATTGTTGCTGCTGGCAGGAAAAAAGCAGGTATTTTTAATAACGCATCTTGCGCAAACTGCGGCATTTTCAAACAATCACATAAAAATTTATAAAGAAACCCAAAATTTGCGCACTTTCACAAAAGCTAAAATTCTTACTGCAGACGAGCACATTGAAGAAATTGCGCGGATGATATCAGGTCAAACAATAACAAAATCAGCAATTGAACACGCCAAAGATTTAATCAACTCCGCATTATAAAACAATCGGTCGCGTTTAACAAATTAACGAGAAACTTATTTCCAAATAGTTTCAAGAACATACGGAGAAGAATCCGAACCTGAAAGTATAACCGTAGCTTTAGCGTCATAATAAGCTTCGGCCACATAACTTCCTTCCGAAGGATCAACCCTTACCTGAAATTTTCTGAAATATTTGTTGATTCTGGCATCTATTTCAATAGTCGCTATCGTAAAAGAATCCTGCTGAAATACATAAAAATCAGTTTCAGGTATAGCTACAAAATTCTTTGACAAATCTCCGCTATCGTTAAAAGCCATTCTTAAATCTTCCTGTTCTTTAATAGTGCTTATTAACTGCAATCCTTCTGCAATAACGGCTTTATGCTCGTTAGCTTTATAAACCGTCGAACCTATAAATATGAGAACGGAAGTGATAACCAAAGTGATCGCCAATTCGGCAAGAGAAAAACCGTCTTTAGATTTCAGCATATTTTCTCCGTAAAAAACAAAAGCCTCCCTAATATTAGGGAGGCTTTTGATATTAATGCTTAGATTGTTTCTAACGTCGTTACCTGACCGGCTGACCTTGCGGAAAGCGAAAGAGTAATTCCCGAAGCTCCGCCCATGCCAACAGTCGTAGCGCCAAACTCGTCAGAAGGAGTTGTCGACGTAACCGAATAAGCCGTGAAATACTTATTAGCTCTTGCATCAACGTCGAGAAGTGGGTTATAGGCGGTCGATCCTGTAATGGTGTAGAAGTTGCCGTATTCTGCGTAGTAAATTTTCTCTGAAGTCTGAATTGAACCCAAGAGAGATTTACCTTCGGAAGCCATAGCCTTTCTTGTGTAGCCTCTGTAAATAGGCACTGCTACAATTGACAAAATACCTACAATAACAATAACGATAACCAACTCTACTAATGTAAAACCTTTTGTTTTTTTCATACGCTTGTTCTCCCTTTTTTTTATTTTAACCGATACCTAAAATACGCCGGTTAATTTTAAATGTGTCATAAGTATATATAAATATTACATTTTTTGCAATAGTTTTGTAGTTTTGTTTTGTAGTTTTGTAATTGTTTGTTTTGTAATTGAATTCGCGTGTTGTCATTTGCAATAAAATAATGTAGATTTAAGTTCATTATGAAAAAAGGAGGAGGGCGAAATGAAGTTAAAAATGATTGCAGCAGTTTTAATTTGTTTATTTGTATCGGGTTTTACCGGAACGGTTTTTGCAGACGGCATACGCTTAAATATTACATTTATAGATGATGACGGTCCCGACGACAAACATATGCGCGATAAAAAATCTCCGCCGCCTGCGCAGCGCAAAGATTCCCTGCAGCTGATACGCGCCGTAAATAAAAATGATTTGCAGTCCGTCAGACGTCTCGTAAGCGGAAAAGTCGATGTTAACGGTTCCGACAGAGAAGGGCGCACCGCGATATTTTATGCGGCGGCAAAAGGAAATACTGAAATTTTACGTTTTTTGATAAATAACAGAGCAAGAATCAATATACATGATAATGACGGAGCCACTCCGTTGATGTTTGCCGCTTATGCCGGACATTACAGCTGCGTAAAACAGTTAAAAGATTCGGGAGCCGACATAACTGCCAGAGACAGACACGCAAGAACGGCTTACGATTATGCTTCCGCTTCGGATAAACGTATCAGAGATCTGCTCAGACCGTCAAAAAAACATCCGCAAAAAAAAGATAAAAGGAGATAGAGATGATATATAAAAAAAGCTTAATATATGCGGCATTTATATTGCTTTTTTTTGCAGGATGCACGATACATACCGTTTCACGTCCTAATACTGTAAGAAAAACGATAATAACTGTGGGCGCGCAAGATCCGGTTATATACGCAAACGTTCCGGCAAAAGAGATTATCGACGGAACAACTCCGCTGATACATGCCGCCTCAATCAATGATTTTGAAAGAGTGAGATTTTTGGTTGAAAACGGCGAAGACGTAAATGAAACGCATTACAGTTCAAAATACGAGCCTACGGCGCTGCTTGAAACGGTAAGAAGAGGAAATTCAAGAATCGCCGAGTATCTTATACGCAGCGGCGCACAAATTAATTGGAGAGTAAACGATACGACTCCTTTTGAGACGGCCGTCAAAAAAAATAATTTTGCATTGGTAAAGCTTATGGTTCTTAACGGCGCGGATATGCGCTCTCCGGGCATTTTACAAGACGCGGTGCATGAAAGCGATACCGTAATTTTATCTTATCTTTTAAGCAACGGCGCCGGCAAAAGAAGTGATTTTGCCGCTAAAAGAGATGCTGATTACGCCTTGCTTAAAGCGTGCAAGCTGGGAAATTTAAGCGCCATGAAACTGTTGCTGCGCGCCGGCGCCGATCCCGATATTCTTGACGCTAAAGGGCGCGGACTTATATTTTATGCCGCGCAAAAAAACAACGGCGTTTTGTTGGAATTTGTTTTCAATTCTTCAAAAGTAAAAATAAATGCCGTTGACGAAGACGGATATACGCCTTTAATGCTTGCCGTTGAGGCGGGAAATTTGCAAGGCGTAACATTTTTGGTAAATAAAGGCGCCGATATTGATATTCAAAACAGAAATAAACATGATGCTTTGCATTTTGCTAAAAAACCCGAAATAGAAAGATATTTGCGCAGCGAACTGCCAAAACGCAAAGCGCCGCCGAACGCGCAGCATAAGTACGAGCAACGCAATGACCGCAACGACAAATCCGACGCAAATAAGCGCGACGCAAAAGATATAAAATTAAAACCTGATTCTGACAATAACCGCAGCGTCGGTCTGAAAATTGAAAAAGAACCGCAAAGATCTCAGCATAATGATGATATAAAACAGCCGCAAAAATCCGATGACAGAAGAGAACCCGTAAAAGAAGTTAAACCCGCCGCTCAGGAAAAAATAATTTTGCCGGCAGCTCGTCAAAATGACAATGTAAAACAGCCGCAAAAATCCGAACAAACGCAAAAGAATGACGGTAAAATAAGTCAAAAACAAAATGAAACGCCCGTAAAACAAGAACAGCCGCGCGCTAAAGCCGTATCAAAACAGACTGCCGATAATAAACAAAACGTCAAACAAGCTTCTAAAGAAATTAAGAAAGACGACGATAAAGACAGCGCGGAAGAAAGTTCAGAACAAAGTTCAACACAACAGAAGTCTAAAGAAGATAAGAATACAAAAAGCGCGCAAAAATCAAATGAGCCTGCAGAAAAAGTAAGTTCTTCTGCGCAAAGCAAGCAGAGCAAAGATACCGATACAAAACAGCAGCAGGAGAAAAATTCAAAACAGTCTAAAGACATAAAGAAAAAGTAAGAATTTGCGCGTTAAAATAAAAATACAAGGTTCCGTTTCAAAAAGGAACCTTGTATTTTTTATATATTGTTTTTGAATCGCGAATATTTTTAAACGTATTCGTCTCTTATGCCGGCGTCTATGTTTTTAAAGAATTTTTCAAGCGCTTTAAGGCTTGGCTCGTCAAGATTTTTTTTATAGTTTTCTATCAGCTTATATCCGCAATCTTTGATGTCCGGCGTGGCAAAATCCTCGAGATATTCTTTAAGCGTTACCAAAGCGTTTATATCGCACATGCGCTTTATTTCTCCGGGCTTTGCCAAGTCCATAAAATGCTCGCCGGTGCGGTTTTTGCGATAGCATGCGGCGCAAAAGCTCGGTATAAGTCCGCGCGAAATTAGCGAAGCCGCTATCTCGTTAAGACTTCTCTGGTCGTTAAGAGTGAACTGGCGCTCATTGCTTTTATTATGCCCGCTTTTATCGTCTTCATAACCTCCGGGCGTAACCTTTGATTCGGCGCTTATCTGCGAGACTCCCAAATTTACAAGTTCATCGCGCATTTGGGCTGTTTCCCTCGTTGACATTATAATGCCCGTATAAGGAACCGACAACCTTAAAACCGCGACGAGTTTTTTAAAATCTTCGTCGGAAGGCGGGTATTGGGGATTGCTTGCATAAGGCGCTCCGGGAGCCGGCTCAATTCTTGGCACAGATATTGTGTGCGGTCCGACGCCGAACGTATTTTCAAGATGTTCTACATGCATAAGCATAGCAAGAACTTCAAAGCGGTAATCGTATAGTCCAAGCAAAGGTCCTATGCCCACGTCGTCAATACCGGCGCGAAAAGCTCTGTCAACAGCGTCAATACGGTTGTCCGGATCTGTTTTTGCTCCGGATACATGCAGCTTTCTGTAAGTTTCTTCGTGATAGGTCTCCTGAAAAATCTGATAAGTTCCTATGCCGGCAGCTTTTAGCTTTTTAAACTGTTCTACGCTTAAAGGAGCGACGTTGACATTAACTCTTTTTATTTTGTTGCCATTATACTCGGCGCGGTAAACAGCCTTTACCGCTTCGACGTAATAATCGACGTTTGCATCAGAAGACGCCATTTCCGCAGCGACCACAAGAACGCGCTTATGCCCTCTTTTAAGCAGGATCTCTGTTTGTTCTTCTATTTGCTGCGGCGTTAATTTTTTGCGCGCCGTAACTTTATTATTTGCGGCAAACCCGCAGTAAAGGCAGGAATTTGCGCAATTATTGCTGATGTAGAGAGGAACAAAAAGCACCACTCTTTTGCCGTAAATAACATTTTTTACATAGGCGGCGGCTTCATAAATTTTATTTATAAGCCCCTCGTCTTTTACGGCAAGCAGTTTTGCGGATTCTTCAAGCGTAAGCCTCTTTAACAATTTCGTCTTTTCTAAAATCTCTTTTACTTCGCCGTCTGACACAACGGTCTCAAGCAAAAAATTTATTTTCGCTTCGTCAATGTATTTCATTTTACCGTTTTCCTTTCTCCTTCATAAATATATATTTAGGACCTTTTTTAACGTTTTTTCAAGGTTTGTCATTCCCATGAAAATGGGAATAGCCTTTGCCGTTATCCCCGTGAAAACGGGGATCCATTTTTGTTTTATATTCTTTTATTCCTAATTTCTTTTAAAAACGCAATGTAACCAGACTTCGTCTGTCAGAATTTTTTAGTAAGAATAAAAGAACATTAATATATTCGGGAATGACAAACTTAAAGACAGACTGCGTCTGCAGACTTCGTCTGTTTTATAAGACGCAGACAGTGTCTGTTTTGTCCGGACTATTAAGTTGTTGCCCGCAAGCTTGCTGCGGGGTTATGTTAACAATTAAAGGAAAGCTTTTGCCTTTAAGTTTTAATTTTTAATTCTAAAAAATACCGCGCCTAAAGGCGGTATGGTTATATCAAGACTGTAAGGTTTGCCGTGAGCCTGCGCGTCAACGGCGTCTTTAAAACCAAAATTTCCCATCCCGCTTCCGCAATACTCTGCGCCATCGCTGTTTAAAATTTCTTCCCATCTTCCTTTTTTATAAACCCCGACTTTGTAATTATATCTTGGAACCGGCGTAAAATTAAAAACGCAGAGAATAATTTCGCTGTCCGTTCTTCTGAGAAAAGAAATCACGCTGTTGTCGGAATCGTTTGCGTCAACCCATTCAAAACCGTCCCAGCCGTTGTCTTTTTCGTAAAACGCGGGATTTTCTTTATAAACCGCATTTAAATCTTTAACCCACTTTTGCATGCCCGAATGCATACCAAACTGCAAAACATGCCACTCGAGGCTTTCTTCGTGATTCCATTCTCTGACTTGGCCGAATTCACAGCCCATAAACAAAAGTTTTTTTCCGGGATGGGCGTACATATAGGCAATCAAAAGCCTTAAATTTGCAAACCTTTGCCATTCGTCGCCCTGCATTTTGCCTATAAGAGAACCTTTTGCCTGCGTAACTTCGTCGTGCGAAAAAGGAAGAATAAAATTCTCGCTGAAAGCGTATAAAAAACTAAACGTAAGTTTATTGTGACTGTATTTTCTAAAAACCGGATCTATTGTCATGTAACTTAAAACATCGTTCATCCAGCCCATATTCCATTTATATCCAAACCCGAGCCCTCCCAAATAAGTCGGCTTTGAAACCATCGGCCAAGACGTCGATTCTTCGGCGTACGTTTGAACGCCGTCGTAATTTTCATAGACTACGTGATTAAATCTCTTCAAAAACTCTATAGCTTCAAGATTTTCTTTTCCGCCGTATTTGTTGGGCAACCATTCTCCGTCTTTTCTTGAATAGTCCAAATAGAGCATTGAAGCCACCGCATCAACTCTTATCCCGTCGATATGATATTTATCAAGCCAGAAAAGAGCGCTTGAAATCAAAAAATTTTTCACTTCGTTTCTGCCGTAATTAAATATCGCGCTTTTCCAGTCGGGGTGAAAGCCGAGCCTTTTGTCCGCATGCTCGTAGAGATAAGTTCCGTCAAAAAAAGACAAGCCGTGCAAATCGGTCGGAAAATGCGACGGCACCCAGTCGAGAATAACCGCTATCCCCGCATTGTGAAGAACGTCTATCATATGCATAAAATCCTGCGGCGCGCCGAATCTGCTCGTCGGAGCAAAATATCCGAGGCTCTGATACCCCCATGAAGGCGCAAACGGATGTTCCATAACGGGCAAAAGCTCAACGTGGGTAAATCCCATATCTGTACAATATTGCGCAAGTTCGGGCGCAAGCTCCGAGTATGAAAGCCAGCGGTTTGCATCTTCGGGCTTTCTGCGCCATGAACCTAAATGCGCTTCATATATTGATATGGGAGCATTCACCGAACTTTTGCTTTTTCGGTTTCTCATCCATGAGGAATCGTTCCATTCGTAATCAAGCCCCCAGACTTTTGAACCTGTTTTCTGCGGAGTTTCGGCGTGAAACGCGTAAGGATCGGCCTTCTCAACGCAGTAATTGTTATAGCGGGAAACTATAAAATATTTATAAGTATCGCCTTGTTTAACGCCGGGGATAAAACCTTCCCAAATGCCGCTGCCGTCGCCTCTTAAAAACAGTTTATGCGAACTTTTGTCCCAAAAATTAAAATCGCCTATTACGGAAACGTTTTCGGCATTGGGCGCCCAAAGGCAAAAATAAGTTCCGTTGACTCCGTCTTTTGACAAGAGTTTTGAACCCATTTTTTCATACAGTCTGAAATGGCTTCCTTCGCGAAACAGGTGAATATCGTCTTTAGTAAGTAGAGAAAAGCCCTGCACCGAATTATCCATAAATACTCCTTGTCAATCGTTATTGGAAGCTCTTAAAAAAATCGGCATTGCAAAAGCCGGCGTTAAACGGCTGAAACGGCTCTTCTGTGTTTTGTAAAAAGCATAAAAAATATAGTTTTTATTATAGCGGCTACGGGAACGGCAAAAACAATTCCCAAAAAACCAAAAACCTGCGCGCCTGCAAGCATTGCAAAAATCATTGTTACCGGACCGAGATTAACGTTGCGCCCCACAACAAAAGGCTGAACGAGATTATTGTCTAAAAACTGTATTACGGCAAAAACGGCGATTATCTTAATAACGGCAATTGCGCTCTGAAACTGAATTAAGCCGACTATAGCGGCAAAAGAAAGCCCGACAAAAGGACCCATATAAGGGATCATATTTGCAAAACCGGCGGTTATGCCTATTATAAGCGCATAATTTACGCCCAAAACCGTAAGAGCGCAAACCGACATTATTCCGACAAAAGAAGCCTCTATAAGCTGTCCTCTTATAAATTTTCCCAATACCGAATCCATCTCGTAGATAACCGACAAAACCGTTTCAACGGCCGCCGAAGGCGCTATTTCAACTATCATATTTATAGACCTTCTTCCGCCCAAAAGCATAAAAAACACGAGCACCGGAGTAAGAACAATCACTGAAACCATTGAAAAAATGTTGACTATGTAGTCCGGTATTTTTTGAGCCTGCGACTGCGCGGCATTTTGGATTTTTGTTATCGCCACGTCGGAAACTTTGTATTCCTTAATAATAGGAATAGCCGCTTCTACTTTGACTTTTATCATCTCTGCATAATTTGACAAATATTTGTAATAGGCCGGAACATTGACTTTAAATCTGTCTATTTCTTCAAGAAGAAGAGGAATGAAAATTATCAGCGCAAGAGTGAGAAACGTAATAAATAAAATCGCAAGAACGGCCACGCCTACCCATCTTTTATATCCGTAAGACTGCACTTTAACCACCAAAGGCGAAATGATATACGTCAAAAAAGCGGCAATAAGAAACGGAGCTATTATCCCTCTTGCAAAATACAAAAAAAGACAAATTGCAAAAAAAGCTATCACTCCTATAAAAAATACTCTGTTGTTTAACGCTTCGTTTTTCATAGTGATTTGTTAACGCAAAAGAAATGCAGCTTGCGCATTTTATCCCTTTAAAATCGGCGTTGCGGATATTTGCCGGCATAAACCGCGTATAAATTAATTTTTCAGTAATATTTGCTTTGCGGGAAATAAAACAATCTCTTAAATTTCCGAACACTTAAGTCTGGCGGCAAAAATGGAAGAAAGATTTTTCATTATTTTAAGACCGGCTTTTACGTCGGAATCAACCATGTCGTCAAATTTTACGCGGTATATAAGATATATTTCGCAGTGTTGCAAAGCTACGGCGGAAGAGTCGTGTTTTCTGTTGTCAATCAGCGAAATTTCGCCAAAAAAATCGTCAGTCTCGACGATTTTTTGATTTGAAGAATTATTAATTTTTACTTCGCCTTCTTTTATTATATATAAAACGTTGGCTTCCTGTTTTTCTTTATATATTTCTTCTCCGGCGACATAAGTTTTTTTAAACAAAAGCAGCGCTATTTTGGCCAAAGTTTTATCGGAAAGCCCCTGAAACAGCGAGACTCTTTTTAAAAAAGTAACGTCGGCTTTTAATGCGTCGTCAATGAATAAATACTTAAATATTTTTTTTATCATAAATAAAACCGCGCGCCGGTTTTTACGTCAGCGCAAATCGGAAAGTTTTCCGGTGTCAAACGGTCCCCAGACTTTTACGCTGTTATCGTCGCTTCCTGAAGCAAGCATTGTTCCGTCGGGAGAAAAAGCGACGTCGTTAACGGTTTCGTTATGCCCCACAAGAGAAAGTATGAAACGTCCGTCATCCGCGCTCCATAAGCGTATATCGGCGTCGGCTCCGCCGGTGGCTAAGACTTTAGAATCCGGAGAAAACGCAACGCCTTTGACTTCCATTTTATGATCTATAATAATATGCTGCGAAAGTTTCCCTTTTTCAAAATTCCATAGTATCACCAAACCGTCGTTTGATGCGGAAGCCAGAAATTTGCCGTCGGGAGAAAAAGCCGCTTTATTTACAATATCTTTATGATCGCTAAGCGTCTGCAAAAGTTTTCCCGTTTTTGCCGACCAGACGCGGACGGTTTTATCTTCGCCGCATGAAACAATATAATCGCCTTTCGGACTGAAAACCGCATCCGTTGCAATGTCTGAATGTCCGGTAAGAACTGATATGACGCTATACGGGCTTTTTGCATTCCATATCACAATGCGTTTGTCAGAACCTGCTGAAACCATTTTGTTTCCGTCAACGCTGAAATTAACGCTGTTAACATAATGCGAGTGCCCTTTGACAGATTTAAGAAAAGAGTTTTTGTCAACCGACCACAATTTGATGGAAACGTCGTTTGAAGCCGAAGCCAAAATACCGTAAGGTTTATTAACTCTTATGCCGTTTATAATATCCGTATGCGTCGTAAGATAGATAAGGTTTTCGGAGTTGTCGATTTTCCATTTTACTATTTTATAGTTGTATCCGGCCGAATAAATATATTTCCCGTCTTTAGTAAAGTCCACGCAATTAACGTTATCTGTGTGAGCCATCAAAGTATTTATAAGATATTCTTCGCAAAAAGCCGGCAAAGCCAATGCCAGAAGCGAAAAAACAAAAATTGACTTAAAAAATTTCATTCTATCTTCTCCTTTTTGTACATTCTGTTTTATCGTCTTATTATATATTAATTTTCTTATTTTTGCCACTTAGGGCGCTTAGGCGAAAAAACGCGCCGAAGGCATTTTAACGCGCTTTTTCGTATGCGCTGTTAAGAATGCTTATTATCTCTTCGTTTGCGTATTTTGAAGCATAATCAAAAGGCGTCAATCCGGATTTATCCCTCGTATTAAGCCTTGCTCCGCGTTCTACGAGAAACCTGACGGCTTTAGAATCGTTTTTGCTTGCCGCTATTATTATGGGAGTAACGCCGTTAAAATCTTTTGCGTTTATCCTTGCTCCTTTATCAATAAGGATCCCTGCAGCTGCAAGATTTCCGGATTCTATTGCCGCGTTTAAAGCCCGCCTTGAATTTTTGTCGTTTAAATAAGCTCCGTTTTGTATAAGCTTTTTAATCATGGGGATATTGCCTCTGCATACGGCTATAAAAAGAGGACTTGTGAAATTATTGTCTATGGCGTTTGCCGCCGACGGATTATAATTAAGAATTTTATCGGCCGCGTCGGCATTATCCGTAAATACGGCCTGCATAAGAGGCGTTATTCCGTTTATGTCTTTTACGGTTACGTCGGCTTTATAATCTATCGCAAGAGATATTAAAGAGCCGTTGTTGAGCATTGACGCGATAAGAGCCGCAGTAAGCCCAAAAAAATCTTTTGCGTTAACATTTGCGCCTTTAGATAACAAAAAAGAAGCTAAAGCGTAATTTTCGCCCGCATAAGCTATAAGAAGAGGCGTTCTTCCAAACGCATCTCTCGTTTCGGTATCGGCGCCTTTTTTAATAAGCTCCCGCGCGGAGTTAACGTCGTCAAGAAGCGCGGCTTCAATAAGAGTAGAAGGCTCAGCTCCTTTTTGATGCAAATATTTCGCAATCAAAATATTGCCGTTTTTTAACGCGGCGCTAAGAGCCGTTACGCCTTCAGCCGTTTTAGCGTTTATATCAGCCTGCTTTTTTTCAACTATAGCTTTTATAATTTCTTCAAGATTATTTTCGCAGGCCATTATAAGAGCGTTAGCTCCGTTGCTGAGTTTTGCCGTCAAATCCGCTCCGCTTTCTATTAAAAGAACGGCCGTAGCTTTCATATGCTTGTTTATGGCAAGCATAAGCGCGCTCATGCCTCTCATATAACTGTCGCTTGCATAGGCGCCGCTTTTTATAAGTATTGCCGCCATCTCTTCGCTGCCGCCGTTAACCGCTATGACAAGCGCGGAATTGCCGACGGAATCTTTGGCGTTGGGGTTTGCGCCCATATTAAGACAACTTTTGGCTTGATCAACGTCATTTCTTTTTACGGCCTCTATAAAATTTTTATCGGCCGTTTCGTCTGCGCAGCACAAGGATGCAAAAACAAATAAAAAAAACGCAGCCCATATTTTATTCATTTTGCGCTCCCTTTCAAATCGTATCCTTGCGTTTCAGACACGGCGTATTGTCTTACCGGAAAACCGTATCTTTCAACGTATATTATTTCGGCTCCGTCTATCTTAGTAAAATCAGCGGTCATTTCATTGTCAATTTTTACAAGCGCAGTTTTTGAAGTTTGCAAATCTTGGGCGACAGGCCAATAAGCAAACTGATTTTTTCTCAAACCTCTTATAAAAACTTTAATTTTGTTTTTAGAGTAATAAGAGATCGCCGCGCCCCACTGATGCCGGTCGGTTACGGCGTATTTTACGTCTCTTTGCAAAAGATTGTCTGCGAGTTTTTTCCAGCCGGCAAACCAATTTGTCGCGTCGGCTATAGCCGCGTTTTTTGAAAATTTATCAACCGGCAAAATTGCATATTTTACATGAAGCCCCAATAAAACTGAAACAAAAACGTTAAACGCTATTGAGATAATCAAAATTTTTTTCTTTGCCGCAGATCCGCAAAGAAGAAACGCCGCCGTAACGACGCTGAAAGTAAAATAAGCAAACGAAGGCCAGTTTGCGCCCGGAAGCCTTTTTACCGCAGTGCATGCAAAAAACAATATTACCGGAACTGAAAAAGAAAACAGAAAAATATTTTTTGAATCAAAATCTCTTTTTTTAATAAAAGAAAAAAACGCGCAAAAACCCGCAAAAAAAACAAAAGGCCCCGCAATAAGACACTGCCCGCCGAGATATTCAAATATATAATTAAAATGAAAGCGAGAACTTGAAAGCCCGTGCCCCAGCTGATAAGTAAAAGATATCCAGCCGTTTTGATAATTCCAAATGATAACCGGCAAAAATACGGCAAAAGCGGCCGCAAACATCAAATAGAAATGTTTGTTTTTAAACCACTGCGTCTTTTTGTCAAAAACAATGTATAACAACAGGCACCCTGCAAATAAAACCGCCGTATATTTTGAAAGAAGCGCAAGCCCGAAAAAAATTCCGGTAAGATACCAATACTTAACAAAACCCGTTTGGCAAAGCCTCCATAAAAAATAAACCGCAAACGACCAAAACAAAAAAACAGGAGTGTCGGGAGTCATTATTATCGACGCGGTAAACATAATGGGAAGCGTGTTGAGAATTATTACTGAAGCTGAAGCGACGGTTTCGTTAAAAAGTTTTTTAGCAAAATTCCACAAAAGAAAACTTAAAATAACGGTAACGATAACGCAAGAAAACCTTACGAAAAATTCGGAATCGGAAAAAAGAGTAGTCAGCTTTATAAAGTAAGCAGCCATTGGAGCGTGATCGTAATATCCGAGCGCAAGATTTTGCGCCCATAGCCAATAATAAGCTTCGTCTGGATGAAGTTCAAGAGAAGCCGATAAAAAAACCTTAAATAAAACCGCAAACCCCGATACGAAAAGGGCAGTTTTTTTATTAAATATTTTTTCCATTATTTTGCCTTAGCCGTATATGCGCCGAAGCGGCCGCTATTTTTTAGAAAATTTTATGGCTAATTTATTGATGGGAGCGTACGCAAACCATAACGCGCATAAAACCGCGCTGACCGGAATTACTGAAGATTTTATTATTTTATTTAAATCGCCGTAAGCAAGAGCAAGAAGAGTAAAATAAATAAGCAAAACCGCAAAAACCGCGGCAAGCGCAAAAGAGAGCCTTCCGCAAAGACGGCTTAAAACAGTGTTTGCCGCAACGACGCCTATTATTGCAATCCATATCATAAAAGATAAGACGGCATACAAATCGGCGTTTTGAACATAATAATAAAAAGCGGCAAAAGGCTCAAAAATAAATCTCGGCAAACTGCCGTCTTGCTCCTGTCTGTAAACGATGACGGACGTTCTTGGTTTTGCGGCAAGCTGGCGGTACAAACTTGTTTCTTCGTCTTTGGGGAAAACCGTCCATACGTCGGTCATATAACCCCAGCCGTGCCAATCCGTCGAGCCGACCATAAGAAGTTTTTCTTTGACGGCAAAAGCTATCATATTTTTTTGCTCTTGGGGATCAAAATTCCTGTATCCGCAGTTGTATATTTCAAAACCGTCTATGCCCATATCGGCAAGCTGTTTGAAAGAAAATTTATGCCATTTCCACCAATGCGGCATTATTACAAGCTTATCGTCGCGGTGGGCTTTTTTTATTAAATCCTCTAAACGCAAATCTTTATAATCGGCGGCATTGAACTCTTTGTCCGACAAGATAAGAACCGAAATTTTGTCTTTAGTCTGAATCTGCATTCCGGGAAAAACCGTTTTAAATTTAGCGGATTCCGGAAAATTCATAAAACTTACGGTATTGTTGTGTTCGGTAATAAAAAAAGAGTCAAACCCTTGCGACAAATGAAATTTAAGATTTGAACGCGCGGTTGAAATATTATCGTGAGAGCTTACCGTGTGGGAATGGGCGTCAAAGGCTGCGTAGCCTTCCGGTTTGACAAGAGAGGGTCCCGGCAAAGGAACAAGCGCGACAAAAACAAAAAGCGTAACAAGAATAATAAGCGAATAAAACAGTTTCACAGCGGTTTGAAACAGAGATTTTCCCGAGAGCATGCAATAAAGAAAAGCCGCTGCAAGCGTCCACGAAGCCCATGAAATTACGGCAGGCCTATAAAAGTCTCTATTCATGGTAAGCGCGTAAAAAGAAAAAGCGTAAAAAGGCTCCGTAATAATTCTGATTACCGGCCATTTTATTGAAAAATCTATGGTTCTTGCGCCTGTTACAAGGTCAAAAAGAGGCATGGGATTGTAAAAGAAGAAACTTGATAGGGCGATAAAACACAAAAAAAGCAAAGTCCAGTTTATTATTTTCATGTCTCTTACGCTATGTTTTTATTTTTGCTTGTTTTGCGCCGGAAGAAAGATTGTCAACGGCAAGCGCAAATTTTACGGCTCCGGCTTTTTTGGCCTTGTCCATAAACTGCATTACGGCATCGTATTTAACGTCTTTATCGCCTTTAATTACTATCGGCTTATTGGGAGAAGCGGCTATCAAATGCTGTATTGTCGCTTCTATGTTAGATTCGTGGATCTGCTTTCCTTCCATATAAACATATCCGTCCTGAGAAATTAAAACTTCAATATTTTTAGTGTCTTCCACGTCGGTAGTTTCCGTTTTGGGAAGATTGACTTTTATTCCCGGCTGCATAAGCATAGGCGTAGTTATCATAAAGATAATAAGCAAAACCAAAATTACGTCCGTAAAAGGAGTTATGTTGATTTCAGCCACCACTTTTTGTCGTCTGTCAATTTTCTTCATTTTCTTTCCCGGGAGTTTTTCTAAGCAAAAAATCTTCTACCGCAGAAGCGCAGTATTCCATATTTACTATAAATTTGTCTATAAATTTTGTAAAAAAATTATAAGCTACAACGGCGGGAATAGCTACGAAAAGACCTGTTGCCGTGGCGATAAGAGCTTCGGAAACCCCTCCGATAACTATCGATATTCCGCCGGAACCCACCATAGATATATCGTGAAATGCTCTTATAATTCCAAGAACCGTGCCGAATAATCCTATGTAAACGGCGACGCTTCCTATAGTTCCCAAAATAGTTACAAACCTTTCAAGTTTAACGGTCTCTATCATTATTTCTCTGTCCATTGCCTCGGTTATGCTTCCTTCTTTATCTCTGTAAGCCGTAAGTCCCGCCTTTGCCACCGGCGCCATAGGGGAAGCGGTTTTATCGCAAAATTCTATGGCTTCGTCGATTCTTCCTTTTCTTAAATTATAAAGAATAGTTTTTATAAAATCAGACCTTATTATTTTTGATTTTTTCCAAAATTCGTAAAGTTTGGCAAAAATTACCATTATTGAAAGCACCGATACCGCAAGAAGAACGTAAAGAGTCCATCCTCCCATATGCAGTATTTCTATAAAACTTTTCCCTTCAAACATTTTTTCCTCTCTTTGTCAGCAATATTTTATTTGTCAAGCAAATTCGGAGACCATGACGGAGTATAAGACGAATCCGGAATTTCGGCAAGTTTTCTCGTGCCGGAACCGTCTATTGCCATAACGTAAATTTCGCTTTTTCCTGACCTCGTCGAAGCAAAAGCTATAAATCTGCCGTCGGGAGACCATGAGGGATTCTCATTGTTCCTCTGATTATTTGTAAGTCTTGTAATTTTTGAACTCGGCAAATCGTAAACGAATAAATCGTAGTTTCCGCGCTGCTGCCTCATAGTAAAAACAATTTTATCGCCCCTTGGAGACCACGCCGGAGAATCGCAAAAACCGGCCGTAGTAAGCCTTCTTAAATTGCCTCCGTCGATATTCATAATATAGAGCTGCGGATATCCCGGCCTGTCGGAAATGAAAACTATTTCCTGCCCGTTAGGAGCAAAAGAAGGGCTTGTGTCTATGTAAGAACCGTCCGTCATTCTGCGCAAAATCTCGCCCGTCGGGCTTATAAGATACAAATTCGGGTATTTTCCTCTTGAAAGAGTAAGAAGAATTCTTTTGCCGTCGGGAGAAAAAGCTCCGGCGGCGTTTAAGCCCTGATATTTTGATATTATGCTGCGGCGGTTCTTTACAAGGTTTAACGCAAATAAATCGGGATTATTATACAGATAGCTCGTATATATTATCTGCTGTCCGTCAGGAGACCATTTCGGCAAAATATTGAGCTTATTGTCTTTAGTAAGCCTTCTGAGATTATATCCGTCGTAATCTATAAGGTAGAGTTCCTTAAATCTCGTGCTGTTGTTTATAAACGTTATTTTTGAGCACGCTATTCCGGTTTCGCCCGTAAACCTTCTTACTATTTCGTCGCTGATTTCGTGAGCCATAAGCCTGTAATTTGACGTTTCTTTTCTAAACGACTGCTTCCATATAAGCTCGGTAGAAATTACGTCGTAGAGCTTAACGTCGATGGTAATAATGTCGGTTTTTACTTTTACTGAAGCGGAAAGCAAAACGGAAGCCCCTTTTTTCTCCCAGAAAATCATTCTGGTGTCAAAAGGCGTGTTAGGTTCGGGATCTCCGACTATAATGTTAAAGTATCTGCATAAGATAAGATCGTTTTGGACGACTTCTTTAAGAAGCTGGGCGTATTTAACGTCGTCTTGCGTTTTTGCCGGAGCGGCAAAAGATTCTACGGCTATATCCGATCTTTTTCCGGTAGCCGAAAGAGAAAGATAGACGTCTCCCTGCGCATAAACCGCAGAGGAAAATAAACAAAAAACAAAGATAAAACTTATGATTCTTCCAAACGGCTTAAGTTCTGAATTTAAATTCAAAGTAAACTCCCAGTGACTCTCCGCGGTAACCGTCGGGCAAAGGCGCAAAAGGACTTGCCAACTGCACCGATCTTTCCGCGTTTTGATCAAAAGATTCGTCTCCCGACGAATCTTTAATTTGTATTGAAGCTACCGTACCGTCTCTTAATATCCTGAAATAAACGACAGCGCGCAGTCTTCCGTAACTTTCAGACCACTGCCAAAATCTTCCTATTTTTCTTATTATGGTATTGGTATAATACGCGTATTTAAAATTTTCAGTGTCAAAAGCCAGCCCTTCGTACTGCGCTCCGGCAGCGGCATAACGTATATCAGCGTCGGCAGGAGTCTGCACAGTTTGAACTTTTGCTTCCTGCGCTTGCTCTTTGACCGCAGGCGGCTCGGGTTCTTTTGCTTTTACTTTCGGTTTCGGCTTAGGCTTAGGTTTGTCTTTCTTTTTAACCACGACGTCTTCTTTGGTTACGGGCGGTTCTTTTATTTCTTCCTGCGCAGGTTCCGGCTTAGGTTCTTCTGCAACATCTGCAGGAGGAGGAGTAACGACGTTTTCTGAAGGAGCATAAAAAGAAACGTCTATCGGCGCCGACATAAACACGGGTTTTTCCTTAGCGTGAAACACTACGGCCAATACAGCAATGTGCAAGACCGCTGAAATAATAAACCAAATAGCTAACGAATCATCTGTTTTGCGCATTATTATACTTTCTTATTTTTTCTTTCGCGGTTAAAGACTCCGGACTTTGCGGAAAATCTTTAACTATTGAGCCGAACATATTCATAGCGTCGTTTTGTTTGCCGAGATTTTCATAACAAAGAGCAATTTTAAGACGCGCCGGCGAAACTAAATCTGATTTTTTATAATTTTTTTCTATTTTTTGATATTCGGCCAAAGCTTTTTCCCATTGGCTTTTTGAATAAAAACATTCGCCTATATAAAACTGCGCCTGCGGGGCGAGTTCCGCTTTAGGATATTTATCTGTGAAAGATTTAAATCCTTCGTAGGCAAGATCGTATTTGCCCATGGAAAAATCGCTGTAAGAGTTCTGGTATAAATCGGAAGGCAAAACCGATTCGGCTCTTTCGTTTTGAGCGTTTTTCTTTACCGTAATCTGCAAATCCTGCACCGTCTGCGTAAGAGAAGAAACTTTATTTTGCAAATCTTGTATAGAAGCCGCCAAAACGTCAAGCGTAACAAAAGACGCGTCTGCCCTTGCGTATAAGTCGGCGTGTTTTTGCTGCAATTCTTTAAACTGTATCTGAAGCTGGGCGACTTCGCCTTTTAAATCGGTAACGTTCTGCTGTGAAACTATAGGGGAAACGCAGCCGGCAAAAGAGGAACAGATTAATATCGCTAAAAAAATTAAATATTTTTTCATTTAAAATTCCGGCTCTTTATCTTGACATAACTTTTGTTTCAGCTCTTCTGTTTTTTGCCCAAGCGCTGTCATTATTTCTGGGATCGACGGGTTTTTCTTCGCCGTATGAAATAGTGGCCACTCTGTTTGCCGCAACGCCAAGCTGGGTATAATATTCTTTGACTTTGACGGCTCTGCGCTGTCCGAGAGAAAGGTTATACTCTATCGTTCCCCTGTCGTCGCAATGACCCTCGACAACGACGTTTATTGCAGGGTTATTGATTAGATAGGCCGCGTTTTCTTTTAAAGTATCCAAAGCGTCAGGCATTAAATCGCTTTTATCAAAATCAAAATATATCGTTTTAAGATTCAAATCTCTGTCAAAATCTCCTCTCAAGGAAGGTTCATCGGCAAAATCTATAGAAGATAAATCGGACGGGGGAAGCTGCTGGTTGTTTATATCCTGTTTTTTACAACCCGATCCGACAGCAGCAACCATAAAACCTAACAACAAAAATGCCAAAACCCTTTTCATACTTTCCTCCTAAGCGTCTTTTAAAACAATTTATGTTCGCTTTATATTCTATCTTTTTAAGCTTATTCTTGTCAATTTATATATCCGGGGGCGCATATTTGCATATCATCTTTTTAATTTTTGTTTAAGATAATGTCCCGTAAAAGATTTTGGATTTTTTATCATATCTTCCGGAGGTCCTTCGGCTATAACTCTGCCTCCCCTTTCTCCGCCTTCGGGACCTAAATCTACTATCCAGTCCGCCGTCTTTATTACGTCAAGATTATGTTCTATAACCAAAACCGTATTGCCCGCATAAGAGAGCTTTTGTAAAACTTCCAGCAGTTTTCCCACATCCGCAAAATGCAGACCCGTAGTCGGTTCGTCAAGTATGTACATCGTTTTGCCGGTGGCTCTTTTTGAAAGTTCGGCGGCAAGTTTTACTCTCTGCGCCTCGCCTCCGGAAAGAGTTGTGGCCGGCTGTCCGATTCTTATATACCCAAGCCCTACGTCGTCTAAAGTTGATAAAATTCTTTGCAAAACCGGAATATTTTCAAAAAACGAAACGCTTTCTTCAACCGTCATATTCAAAACTTCGTCTATGTTTTTGCCTTTATATCTTATCTGAAGGGTTTCTTCGTTAAATCTTCTGCCGCCGCAGACGTCGCATTTAACATAAATGTCGGGCAAAAACTGCATTTCAATTTTAAGAGTTCCGTCGCCCTGACAGTTTTCGCAGCGGCCGCCTTTGACGTTAAAAGAAAATCTGCCGGGCTGATAGCCTCTTGCTTTTGATTCCTGAACCTGCGCAAACAATTCTCTTATGGCCGAAAAAGCTCCGGTATACGTTACCGGATTTGAACGCGGAGTTCTTCCTATCGGCGACTGATCTACTATCACGACTTTGTCGATATGCTCAATGCCCGACACATTTTTACATTTTCCCGGTTCGTCTTTTGAACCGTAGAGCTTATTGGCAAAAGTTTTATATATTATCTCGTGCACAAGCGTAGATTTGCCGCTGCCGGAAACGCCTGTAATGCACGTAAACAGCCCCACCGGAATATGAACGTCTATATTTTTTAAATTGAACTGTTTTGCGCCTTCGACAAAAATCCAT
>JAISRM010000190.1 GCA_031273645.1 Endomicrobium sp. | reverse complement strand
CTATTCTCATATTTATCATGCCGCCCGGCTGCATGCCGAAATAATTTAATTCTCCTGCTGCCGAGTGAAAACCTCTTCTGTCCCACACTCTTAAATAATCTGCTCCGTCATAAACGCCTGTCTCGCCAAACTGCGACTTATCTTTTAAGAAAAACCACGTATGATAACGCTCTGCATTGGGATCCGGCAGACCCGCGCTCGTAGTGCTTCCTGAATCGTATAAACCGGCGCCTAATGTTTGGTCGCCGGCAAAAAAAGCGATATTTGTAGTCTGATTGTTAGCATTGCCCGGCCCCGTATAAGGCAATGCCTTATCGGTAACGCGCCAGCACATAGGAAGCATGCGCGCGGTATCGGAAGTGTTGATTAATCCGAATGTTACGGCAACGGTAGAGCCGCTGTAGGCGGGGCTTGCCGAAGGGTTGTTTGCAGCCGTAGCATTTGAAAAAATCTGTATTCCCCAATTCATACCGGAATTAGCTCCGGAAGGCAGGCTCTTTAAATTAAGTTCTAAATACTGATTTGCGACTTTCCACTGAGAGCCAATGGAATTGTTATCCCATGTAATATATGTCATTGTGCTTTGCTGATGAGTGGCGACATCCATAAGCCTAACATCGTAAGAAACTGAATTTCCGGGTTTTCTCCAAACTACTGCGTCAAAATCAAAGGTCGCAGGATTATTAGTTGTTATCATATGAAACGGACCTCCGACAGCTCCTAAAAAAGAATTCCACTGCGTCAAATCTATAGATAATTTCTGCCAAGTGTTGTTTGCAACAAAACCCAAGTTCCCTAAAGTTACAAGCTTATCGCCAGAATTAGTTTGTATGCCGACCTGATAATTTAACGACGGAGCATGTGAAGAACGCGCCCAAAACTCTAAAGTGCCTCCGGAATACTCCATCATAGAGGGCGCAACGTTGTTGCCGTCGCCGGAAGCGCTGTCTTTAAAAAGTATTGTAAACCCGCTCCAGCCGTTACCGGCTGTCGTTGTAATTCTGCCATAAATATTTCCGTCCCGGCTGTCTGCAACTGAAGCATATTCGAGCGTACTATAATTTATCCCATCGCCGCCGCCCGCCCAAGGAGCTACAAAAGCTCTGTCTCTATCGTTTAAACTAACAGTTTCAGCTCTGTCAGACTGCCCTGTCCACATTTGAAGATCAACTTTAATGCCGTTAAAGTTTTCAGAGAATATAGCATATACGGGGTCGCCGTAATTAGTCGTCTGAACGGCAAAAGATACTATAGGTAAAAACATTGTCAATAGTAATACAAATATAATCTTTTTCATTTAAAAGGATATATCTCCATATTTATTTACCCTTATTTGAATATTTTTTTCAACGGTTTTATCATAACCGTTCAAAGAAACGTTCAACACATATTTGCCTTTGGGCAATTTTTTAATCGTATCTCCAAAAGTTCTGTCAAGACCTGCGTAAACCGGACTTTGTTCTGCAATTTCCTGCTCGTAAATAATTTTTTTACCTTTTTTTACGCTTATTTTGCCTTTAAGCCTTAAAGGAACATTGCCCATATTTTTTACCGTATAAATTACCGCCGCATCTTTTTGCTGCAA
Source organism: Endomicrobium sp. (assembly GCA_031273645.1). GTDB lineage: Bacteria > Elusimicrobiota > Endomicrobiia > Endomicrobiales > Endomicrobiaceae > JAISLV01. The sequence continues at coordinate 2,045 of JAISRM010000190.1, read as the reverse complement.
AACTCTGGAATGCTCAATTGAAACGTTTGTTATCTCATAATCTATTTTTTCAGTTCCGGCTATAGTCATATATATAGGAACGCTCGTCATAAGATTAATGCCCTGAACGTTTACAGCAGCAAAAGTAAATGACAGCATAGCAGACAAAGAACCTTTATAATTTTTAGCGCTTACGGTATATTTAACTTCCGTTTTTTCATGCGGCTTTAAAATAAGAGTTTTTTTTGAAAAAGAAAGCCAGTCTTTTACGCTGACATTTGCGTTTTCCGGAGAATTATTCCAATCCTCAGCGGTAACGGCAACTTCTATAACGGCTTCATTATCGTTTTCAACCGTGTAAGAGCCGGTATAAGAACTTTGCGCATCAACAACTAATTCAGTTCTTGCCGGGCTTACTATAATGCCGGCATATGAATAAGAATTAAAGAGCAGAGCAAAAAACGCCGTAAAACATATATAAAAAAGATAAGTTTTTTTCATGAGATCCGTTTTAGTCAAAAATTTAACCGGAGGAGCATTGCCCCTCCGGTTAAATTGATATGCATTATTCGGTAAATCCTTGGAATGTTAAAGTATCCGTACCGTATTCTCCCGCTACATTTGCAGACTGAGCGGCAAAATTTGCGCTAAAGAATAAATAGAACCTTCCGATACCGCTTCCGCCTCTGTCAGCAGTGCCGGGACCATACTTCATTCCATTTATATTAAGAATAGTGCAATAATCCGGATTGGGTGCTGTGCCAAAATTAGGTTGTCCTTTATCAATTATATACGAGCTTGCATATGCGCCATCACCGGTTGTAGCTTCAGGATTGGTAGTAATTGCAGCCAAAGTTGAAAAAGCAGTAGTGGTGCTTGCATCAACCATTCTCCATGCCATAGGAATAGGCAAAGCCGTAGGACTTGACACGCTTACAAGCCCGCCCAAACTTACTGTTGAAGCACCCACATATTTATACGCCGACCCGCTTTCTTTATTTCTGGTATATAACTTTATTTTGTATCCGGAAGTCGTTATCGTCGCATTAAGAACAATATACTGCGTTGAAGCCTTCCATGCGATTCCCATAGAATTTGCATCCCACCTAATAGTAGTAGTGCTTGTAGCAGGAGAAGCAACATCTCTAATAGAAATGTCCCATGCAAATGGCAATCCCTGCAAAGTAACTCTTGCAGTGTTAGTAGAATTTGCCACGCCTAAAGCAAAAACTGTCTGAGCCGCGCATACGCCAATTACCAACGCTATTCCAAAACTTAACAACTTACGCATTTTTTCCCCCCGTTTTATAGAGCATTTAACAACCGCTCTTTTTGAACTGCAAAAAGAATAATATGAAAAACCTCTATTAATATAGAACAAAAATTAATAAAAATCAAGGCATTTATTTTTTCGTTTATTTTTTCAGTCAACGCAAAGTTAAAAACAGACAGTGTCCGTTTTATTTGCGCCTGTCATTCCCATGAAAATGGGACAGACTACGTCTGCTTTATGAAACACAGACTGTGTCGCAGGCTTTGCCTGTTTTGTTTGAGTCTGTCATTCCCATGAAAATGGGAATCCATGTTTAAATTAATATAGCTTCTAACATTATTTCTTTGAAAGACGCAATGTAAAAAGAATTTTTTTAGCAAACTTGGATTCCCACCCGATAAAAACATTCGGGCGCAGGCTGCTTAGGAAAAACAAATATTAAAAACGCGGGAATGACAAAAAACAGACGAAGTCTGTCATTCCCATGAAAATGGGAATGACCGCCGCTGTCATCCTCGCGAAAGCGGGGATCCATGTTTAATATTAATATAGCCTCTAACATTATTTCTTTGAAAGACGCAATGTAAAAAGAATTTTTTAGTAAACGTGGATTCCCACCCGATAAAAACACTCGGGCGCAGGCTGCTTAGGAAGAACGAATATTAACAACGCGGGAATGACAAAAAACAGACAAAGTCTGTCATTCCCATGAAAATGGGAATGACCGCCGCTGTCATCCTCGCGAAAGCGGGGATCCATGTTTAATATTAATATAGCTTCTAACATTATTTCT
>JAISRM010000239.1 GCA_031273645.1 Endomicrobium sp. | reverse complement strand
CCTGATTATTTTCCCAAATTTCCAAAAGCTGTTTCGATGTATCGGACTCGCCGTATTTGTATTGCGAAAGAAGTTTCTTCTCTAAATCCTTAGAAAAAGATTTGACGCCAAGCTCCTTAGGAATCATGGCTCTTATTTCGTTTAAAACGAGTTTTCCAAGATTATTATTTATCCAATCGTTCATCTTGGAAGCATCTTCCTCTAAATAAACGCTCAGAGGGCTGTCTTGCAATATTTCCCAAGACCTGAGGAGATTGTCTCTTTCAGGGTTCTGCCCTTCCCAAGTTGAATCGCCCCATTTGTTAATTAATTGCGGGGACGGTCCGTATTGTCCTCCGGCAATCCTCAATGAAGCGCTTATCGAGAAATTTCCGAGATTTGTGTTTTTATAACTGGTATATTTCTCTAACAACGGCATGCCTAACGATATGACCATAGGAGCATAATCCCACACCGTAGTCGTTTTGTTTTTTTGATACTGAATCAAAGCGTCGAGAATAATGTCTTTTTGAAATTTGCTTATAAGATTTTCTATCAATTCCCCGCGCAAATAGGAATCTTTATTTGCATTATAATATTTCATAAAAGCTTCTTTTAATTTTTTTGAAGCGGCATAATTTTGGGGAAGATTTCCCACAGCCTTTAGAACTTCTGAAAAAATTTGCTCTTCCTGCGGCTCTTCCTCAGAAACTTCTTCTTTTACCGACGCGGCCATTTCTTTATCTTCTTTGGAATAAAAGTTGTCGGAAGCAATACTCAAAGACGCAAGCAGCTTTTCAATTTTTGAATAGTCGGCTTCGTCTTTTTTTGCAGCTTCCTGCTCTAAAGCGCGTTCGGTCAGCAATTGCCTGTATTTTGAAACCATCGCGCTCAATCTTATGTCGAGATCTCTTCCAAAATCAGAGAAAACAAAATCAAAGCGCATATTAAAATCGGCTTCGTCAGAAATAGTAAAATTTTCATCCACAAGACCGGCGGAAACAAAACCGGCGATAACTCTTTTTGAAACCGTATCGTAATTGACTCCCTGCGACGCCGACCATCTGTTGTTCCATTTCACGTCGTCGGCGGGTTTTACGCCCCAGCCCAGATCTTTTCCGTTAGAGCGCAAAGCCCAGCTCCAGCCGGCAACTCTTCCGTCGGGCGTAAGAGCCGGCTCTATAAATAAAGTCTGAGATAAAAGATTGTAAAAAGTTTTATTTACATCGTAACCGTTTTTGCGAAGTTCCTGTTTTAAAGCGTCTTTCTTAGGGAAATATTTTCTTTTATCTTTGAGGTTTTTCTTCATCATGCCTTCAAGCTCTTTAAGTTCGGCGGCGCCTACAAATTTGTCTTGGTTTTCTATCATGCTCTTAGCTTTTTTGAGCGTTGAAGCGGCGCTTTTTTCAGATGTCAAACGCAAAGCGTTTGCGTCCACAACATCATCTATAAGCTGCTGCATAGAATCAAAATATTCCGCGCTGTTAAGAAGAGTTTTATCTTTCTTGCCTTCTTCAATTTTTTTGGCTAAAGCGTCTAATTGAATATCTGCTGCATATTCTAAAAACATGGAATCAGCCCACGATTGGACGTCCTTTTCTCCGTGATATTCTTTTTCAATTATCTTTTCTTTTATATTCTTAGATAATCCCGCTATACCGTAATCTCTGTAAGCAAGAGTGTCGAGCATAACTTCGGGAAGACGCTCGCTGACTTTGGAAAGTTCATTGTTTTTATCCTCATTGCGATAAACCGCAAATTTGTTTCCGGAAGTCTGCAAAGCCGCTATTACGCCGACGGCATCTGAAGCCGCATAACTGCCGTTTATTTTGTTAACCGTTTCAAATATTTTCCTGCCGAAACCCCTCTTATCCGTAAAAGCGGAAACATACGGAATAAAACTTGAACTTTTTCCCGACGCCTGCCCTTGAAAATTGCCTGAAACGGTCTGGGAAAAGATAAAATTCGTTCTTGATTTATAGTCGTAGAAATTTTGAGGAATAGCCAATACCATGCCGGCAAAATTAATATAGTCTGTAGGCGCGGCTTGTTTGCCGCTGTTGTATTGGATCATAAAATCAAGCAAAATATCGGCGCGGTACTTTTCCAACACTCTTTTTTCCCAAGCGTTTACATTAAGGTCTTCGCCTCTTTGCCTATAACCTTTGGTTTGATAATCGTTAAGAATAGCTTCGCGCAGTTTTGAAGAAAGCGTAAAGTTTTCAGGCAGAACGCTGCCAAGAACGGAATCCCTGAATATAAATTTAAAAACCATACTGTCAAACGTTCTTTCTGCGCTGTTATCGTTTATATCAAGCGCGCTTATTAAAGCCGCATGGGTTTTGTCGTTTTTATCAAAAGGGTCAACTGAAGTAAAATATATCTGCCTATCGTCCTTCGTTGCGAAATATCTTCCTCTCATATTAGAAAAATCTTTTCTGGCATTACTTACGGCGATTCCTTTGGCGTAATCTAAACCCTGGTTAGCCAAGCCGATAGAAGATGCAGCGATTATTGATCCCGACAGATTACTGCTGAACTTGAACGCCCCCGACTTAAAATCCAAATCTAAAACAGTAAATATTGCGGCGCGAAATCTGTACATATAGTCGTTATAGTTTCCAATTTGTCGCAAAACAGCCGCAGCGCCTTCCTGACCGTACCGGCGTATAAGCGCTTCAACAAAAGCCATGACGGTTTGAGACTGCGGATATTTATGCAAAAATTCCTGAATTTCGTCTGAAACAGACGCGCCGGTCTGAAGAACGTTGTTTACAACAGGCGGAGCAGTAATTCTTGAGCTTATTTCCGAAGGAAATCCGGCATCATTATTTAATATCCATTGAAAAGGATTGAAAG
>JAISRM010000138.1 GCA_031273645.1 Endomicrobium sp. | reverse complement strand
ATTTTTATTGTTAAACGTCATCTTTATTTTTGCGATGTCGCTGTTTCGTCTTATTTTCTTTTTTTATTACGGGCATGGGACTGACTTTACCGGGCTTGGAGCCGATATTGTAAGAGCTTTTTACATGGGAACGCGTTTTGACGCGGTAATTGCCGCTATTGTAAGCGCGCCGGTAACTTTGGTTTTTGCTGTAATTTTAATTATCGGGAATTTATCTTATTTAAAGAAATTATTTTCATGCGCGGCGGTTTATTATACGGCTGCTTTTGGAACTTTGCTTGTTCTTTTATGCGTTGATTTCGGTTTTTATTCTTATTTCCAAAATCATTTTAACATTATGGTTTACGGCATTATTGAAGACGACACGAAAGCTATACTTACTACGATATATAAAAACTACAACATATTTGCTATCGCCGCCGGCTTTGCGCTTATTTTTGCGGCCGTTTATTTTATTTCAAAGTCAGTGTTAAAAGTTCCCGCTTCTGCGGCGTTAAAACCTAAAAACATTTTTGCAAGAATTTTTATAGTTTGCGTTTTAATATTTGCAAACGCCGTTACGGCAAGAGGTTCGCTTGGAACATATCCTATAGGCGTTAACGCTTCGGTTTCTTCAAACGCTTTTATAAACAAGACAGCGATAAATTGTTTCTTTACTTTTCTTGCCGCCGTTAAAGAGCATGGCAGCGAGGAAAAAACGGATTATATAGAAGCCGCAGGATATAAAGACGACATAAGGCGGGCTTTTGCGGATTATTTAGACGAAGACATAAATAATATACCCTCTGACGATCCTCAAGATTCTCTTACTGTAAATATTGCGCTCGACGCTGAAATTGAAGCTCTAAAGCCAAATGTTATTCTCATAGTAATGGAAAGTTTAGGAAGCGATCTCATTAAATATAACTCTTCTGATTTTGACGTTTTAGGAGAATTGCAAAAGCATTTTGACAGCGATACTGTTTTTTACAACTTTGTTCCGGCTTACCATTCCACCGACGGCAGCATAGAATCCGTAATATCAAACGTTGCAAGAAAGCCAAGCGGTTTAAAACTTTCGCAGTCAAAATATGCATATAATAAGTATAAGCATTCAGGTCCTGTTCCCTATAAAGCCAAAGGCTATGAAACGGTTTTTATATACGGCGGAAATACGGCGTGGCGCAATATAGGAAATTATATGTCAAATCTTGGTTTTGACAAAGTTTACGGAGAAAAAGGAATGAATATGGGATATTCCGGAAACGAATGGGGAATATACGATGAATTTCTTTTTGATTATATTTTTAAAACTATGGAGTCAAATGAAAAACGAAAATTTATCTACTCCGTAAGCACCACAAATCATCCGCCTTATTCTCTGCCTGATAATTATATTGCCAAACCTTTAAATCCTCCGCAAAGTCTGCAAAACAAAATAATAGGCGGCGATCTTGCCCAAAAACGATTTAAGACTTATCAGTATGCAAACGAAATGTTAGGCCGTTTTATAACGAAAATTAAAAATTCAAAGTATGCCGATAATACTATTATCGCCGTTACGGGCGACCATAATTTTAAAAACGCGTATTCTTATTCGTCTGAAGAACTGTTGTCGCAGACCGGAGTGCCTTTTTATCTGTATATTCCCGAAAAAATAAAAAAGCGCGATATAGACGTTTCTGTTTTCGGTTCATATCTTGATATAATGCCCACTTTGTATAATCTTTCGCTTTCAGACGTTTCATATACGGCGATGGGAACGGATCTTTTATCGCAAAAAGCTAAGAAAAACAGAGTTTATACGACAAGCAACGATATGGCGGCCGATAATCAATGCGCCGTAATATACAAGTTTCAAGACGAAGCGGCGTCCAAGTATTATTTATGGGAAAAAGACGGTTCCGCAATAGAGATTTCCTCGCAGGAAGAAGGTCATAAAAAGCTTATAAAATATGTTTTGGCATTATCGGCAGTATCAGATTATATGATAAAATATACAGCCGAAAACGCTAATTTGCTATAATAGGCTTCGCCTATTCTATGGAACACAGACTTCGTCTTTACTATTAATATAGTTTCTAACATTATTTCTTTGAAAGACGCAATGTAAAAAGAATTTTTTAGCAAACGTGGATTCCCGCTTTCGCGGGAATGACAAACTGAAAGACATTTTTATACGACAGACCGCGTCTGCGGGCTTCGCTTGTTTTATGTGTTTTGATAACAAGATTATAAAATGACAATTGATAAAAGTCATGAAATGACAAATGACAAGTCATCGGAGACGATATGAAAATTTTAATTACGGGCGGCGCGGGGTTTATAGGCTCTAATATTGCCGACGCGCTTGTGGAAGACGGACATAAAACCGTCGTAGTTGACGATTTGTCTTGCGGAAAAAAAGAAAATATCAATAAAAAAGCCTTGTTTTATAAAGCCGGCATTTCCGATAAAAAACGTATTTTTGAAATTTTTAAAAAAGAAAATCCCGAAATAGTAATACACAAAGCCGCGCAGATAGACGTAAGAAAGTCTGTCGCCGACCCTTATTACGACGCGCAGATCAATATATTGGGTTCTATAAATATTTTAAACGCCTGCATTGCAAACCGCGTAAAAAAGATAATATTTGCTTCTTCAGGAGGCACTATTTACGGCGAATGCGGCAAAACCGCGCCCGATGAAAAATCTTTTCCAAACCCGCTTTCACCCTACGGCATTGCAAAATACGCAGTTGAAAATTACATAAAATTTTATTCTCAAATGTACGGTCTTAAATATTGCGTTTTAAGATACGCCAACGTTTACGGACCAAGACAAGATCCTTTCGGCGAAGCGGGAGTGGTCGCCATATTTGCAAATAAAATGCTTTCAAACGAAGATGTTTATATTTTCGGCGACGGCCGGCAAATGAGAGATTACGTTTATGTCGGCGACGTCGTGCGCGCAAACTTAAAGGCTTTAAAAAAAGGCGGCGGCGGCATAATAAATATAGGCGTTGGAAAAACCGTTTCCGTAAACGAACTTTTTAAAATTATGTCTTCGTATTTAAAATACGGCAAAAAAGCCGTTTATAAACCAAAAAGAGACGGGGAGCTTTTTAAAAGTTTTCTCAATATTAAAAAGGCTTCGTCGGTTTTAGGCTGGAAACCTCAGACAGATATAAAAGAAGGCGTGGCAAAAACTTTGGATTATTTTAAAGAGTTGAGGAAAATCAGATGAAAGCGTTTGTGCTTGCTGCGGGCGTCGGGACAAGACTAAGACCTCTTACTTCGGAAATTCCTAAACCTATGGTCCCCGTTTTGGGACGGCCGGCTTTATACCACACTTTTATGAATTTGAAAAAAAACGGATTTGACGATATTTGCGCAAATTTGCATTATTGCCCCAACGCCGTAACGGATTATTTTTCAAATGCCGGCTTAGGCGTTAAGTTGACTTTTTCGTTTGAAAAAAAACTTTTAGGAACGGCCGGCGCGGTAAAGAAAAACGAAAGTTTTTTTGACGGGACTTTTGTGGTAATGTCCGGAGACGGACTTTCGGACGTTAATTTGAAAGAAGCCCTTGCGTTTCATAAGAAAAATAAATCCGCCGCTACTATTGTTTTAAAGAAAATAGACACGCGCTTTGAATACGGAATAACGCTTACCGATAAACGCGGTAAAGTTAAAAAATTTGTGGAAAAACCGTTATGGGGAGACGTTTTTGCAAATACCGTAAACACGGGAATTTATATCTTAGAGCCGGAAATTTTTAAATATATTCCCAAAAATAAGTTTTTTGATTTCGGGGCGGATTTGTTTCCGCTTTTATTAAAAAACAAAAAAAATATTTTCGGTTATGTTACCCGTCAATATTGGACGGACATAGGAAATATTTATGAATATAAAAAAGGCGTTTTTGACGCTTTAAACGGAAAGGTAAAAATCGGCATTTCGGGAGTTAAAAGCGGGCAAAACTACATAAGCCAAAGCGCAAAAATAGATAAAAGCGTAAAAATACACGCTCCGTGTTTTATAGGCGATAACGCAATAATAGGCAAAAATTCCGTTTTAGCTCCTTATTGCGTTATATCAAATAACGTTATTGTAAGCGATAATTGCGAAATTGATAAGTCTATAATCTGGGAAAATTCAAAAATAAACAAAAATACAAAAATACATAATACAATAGTCGGATATGCGGCTGAAATTCCTGCGGCTATTACTCTTTTTGATTCAATATTTATGGAACAAAAATAGCGCAAGACGTCATTTTGACAGATTTTACGGTTTTATGCTACAATAATTTTCATTATATTTTCAGCATAATAAAACCTGCAACTCTGCGTTGCCACCGAGAAAATGTCTGGCGGTGAAATAAATAGGAGAATTAACATGAAACCATACTATCTTAAAATCTTGCCTTAAATCCGCTTTTCTTAAACATTTCCGTATTAATCTTGCTTAAAAACATTCATTAAAGAATAATAAAATTATAAGAGAGGATTTTTGCTATGCCGGAAAAACAAGGTTATTTTTTTACTTCCGAATCAGTTACCGAAGGACATCCCGATAAATTGTGCGATATAGTGTCCGATTCTATTCTCGACGCTGTTTTAAAACAGGATTCAAAAGCGCGCGTAGCCTGCGAGACTTTTGCCTCGCCCGGACTTATTGTTGTGGGCGGAGAAATTACGACGACGGCTAAAATAAATACAAAAGAAGTTATAAGAAACGCGATAAAAAAAATAGGTTATGACAGGCCGGAATTCGGTTTTGATTACAGGCATTGCGCGATTTCAGACGTTATAAACGCGCAGTCTCCGGATATTGCGCAGGGCGTTGATACGGGCGGCGCGGGCGACCAGGGGCTTATGATAGGTTTTTCCTGCAGAGAAACTCCCGAACTTATGCCTTTGCCTATAATGCTTGCGCACAAACTTGCCATTAAACTTACCGACGTAAGAAAAAAAAATATTCTTCCTTATTTAGGACCCGACGGAAAAACGCAGGTTACGGTAGAATACGTCGATTGGAAACCCAAAAGAGTTGATACGATAGTTCTTTCCACTCAGCACACGCCGGATATTCTTGATAAAACCGGAAATCATATAACGGAAAAATCAAAAAAAGAGATACGCGAAAAAATAATAGATTCAGCGCTTAGTAAATTTATAGATAAAAAGACAAAAATTTATATTAATCCTACGGGAAAATTCGTAATAGGCGGACCCGAAGGAGACACCGGTCTTACCGGCAGAAAAATAATAGTTGACACTTACGGCGGAAGAGCCGCGCACGGCGGCGGAGCGTTTTCGGGAAAAGATTCGACGAAAGTTGACAGAAGCGCATGCTATATGGCAAGGCATATAGCTAAAAATATAGTTGCCGCAGGCTTTGCAGACCATTGCACCGTTCAGCTTGCTTACGCCATAGGCGTTGCCGAGCCTGTTTCCGTTATGATAGACACGCATCTCAGCGGAAAAGTACCCGGACATATTCTTGAGCCGGCCGTAAGAAAAATATTTCCTCTTACGCCTAAAGGCATTACGCAGTATCTCGATTTGCGCAAACCCATTTTTACAAAGACTGCGGCCTACGGGCATTTCGGAAGAAACGACAAAGATTTTACGTGGGAAAAACTTAATAAAGTTGAAGAGCTTAAAAAAGCCGTTAACAAATAAAAATAAATTGCCGTCGGACGTATAATTTAAAGGAGTAAAAATGAAATACGACGTAAAAGATATTAAATCTGCCGAGCGCGGCAGAAAAAGAATTGTCTGGGCTGACAAAGAAATGCCGGTATTGCGCCGGATAAGAGAAAGATTTTTAAAGCAAAAACCGCTTAAAGGCAAAAAGATTTCCGCATGTCTTCACGTTACCGCAGAAACCGCCAATCTTTCCATAACTTTAAAAGCAGGAGGAGCAGACGTTTATTTGTGCGCGTCTAACCCTCTTTCTACGCAAGACGACGTGGCGGCTTCTCTTGTCAAACATTACGAAATTCCGGTTTTTGCCGTCAAAGGCGAAAGCAATGCGCTTTATTATAAACACATAAACGAAGTTCTTGACATAAAGCCGCAAATTACTATGGACGACGGCGCAGATCTTGTTACGACGATTATTTTAAAAAGAAAAGAACTCTTAAACGGCATAATCGGCGGAACTGAGGAAACAACAACCGGCGTCATACGTTTAAGGGCTATGGAAAAAGACGGAGTTTTATCTTATCCGGTCATAGCCGTAAACGACGCTTTAACAAAACATTTTTTTGACAATAG
>JAISRM010000125.1 GCA_031273645.1 Endomicrobium sp. | reverse complement strand
GTTAATTTTCCCAAACTTGCAGAAACGGAAGCGTTTATCAGTCCGTCAAGCGATATTTCATAAACGTTAAAATCTTCAGCTGACAATTCTTTTACCGTTTGTAAAACTTCCGCAGTATTTTTGGCTTCTGAAAATGTTTCTTCGTAACGGTCTTGTTTAAGCAAAGAAGAAGCGTTGTTAAAACCGGATAAATTTTTTCTTATTTTATTGCGCTGCGACACAAAAGGATTGCTGAAAGCTGAAAATTTTATTACCGGTTTTCTGTAAATATCATAAATGCCCGAAAGCACTAAAAAATTTGTTAAGGAATGCGCAATTAATGAAAATATGGGAAAACCGCCTAAAACATGCAGCGGTATTAAAGCCAAAAGTGAAAAAAGTATTGTAGAAACCGTTAAATCTGCCAAATCTTTTATATCTGATATGGGAGAAGTTTGAGTTTCTCTAACAGGATCGCGATATGGAACAAACCCCTCTCTTAGATGCCCTTTTATAAAAAATATTGCGCTTACCGCTAAAAAGAAAATAGGGTTAATGTCTGTAAGCGCCGCCGCAACCAAAGGCATCCACCTATAGAAAGTCTCTTCAAGAAAAGGCGCTGTAATTATATTGTTAAACGCGGCGGCAAAAGGTTTAACGGTTGTTTTAAAATATAATTTCAGGCTGCGCAGCAAATCTTTAAACTTGTCAAATACATTGCCGTCATTATAAACAGCGGGCGTTAAAACATCAGGAACAAACACTGAGCGAGGGCTTACTCTTCCTCGCGTTTCTTGGTTTATAGCGCCTGCATATTGTTCTTCTTCAAGGAACTCTAAAAAGGCATATATGTCAAAATTAGGATTATTGTTATCGTCTATATCCGATTTGTTATAAAATATTATTTTGTATTGTCCGTCTGCGCCTTTAATTTTGCGAACAGCCTCAGCCGAAGGAGAAAACTGCGACAAATGAATATTGTTTATCGTAAATCCGGCATCCTTAACCGCTTTATAGTAATTGATAAGGTTTTCCATGCTTATCGCGCGGACGTTTTCTTCAAATTCTTCTTCGGATGCGCTTTCCGTCAGTTGACCGGTAAGCGAATTTAGAGCTTTTGACGTGTCTATCGTTACTCCAAAATAATCTGAAGCCGCGTCGTTTTCTTTTTCAATTTCTTCTTTTATTGCCTGCAAAGAAGAAATAAAATCTTCTGATTTTATAAAAGAAGGAGCATAGACCTCAAAAGGAGTTGACACAAGGCTGTTTTCGAAATTTACGTATATTGCAAGTCTTGCCGCGCGTATGACAAACTGCGCATAAGCGCTTGCGCCCTGCGCGCTTTTATCATCTAAATGTATCGTTATTGTGTCGGCGCCGATCAATTGCGCTATTTTAAGCTGATTATCGTATAGAGATTTGATTTTACCGTCTCTATCTTCAAATCCGGGGTGCGGGAAAACAGATATTTTTCCGCCTCGTTTATCGGCGACCTCAACGCCAAAAGAGGCTAAATGCAAAGTAAGTTTAATACCTCTTTGACGGGCTTTTTCTTTTATTTGCGCAAGTTTTTGCCTATCATCCGCAAAATTTTTAAGAATTTCAAAAATATTTTTTTTGCCGGCGTTTTCTTTTTTTTCTTCAGGCGTGTCGCCAACAAACAAATCAGCGCTTATTTCATATCGGTCAAAACCGGCGTCGGCAAGCTCGTCTATGGCGAGCAATATGTCATTGTAAGAATGCGCTTCTCCCTGACTGTCGCGCAAACCTGTAACTATGCGCGACGCGTTTTGCCCTTTAAAACGGGAAAGCATTTCGGACATTCTTACAGTATCTCTGAGATTTTTAACCTTAGGCGTTTGCAAAGAGATTCGTCCCGTAGAGGTAAATTGCCCGTAAACTATGTCGTCAAAAGAATATTGCTCGTTTGCCAGAGGATTTTGATTGTTGTATTTTTCAAGCAAGGCGCTTATTTTGCTTAAAGTTTTGGCAGAATAAGGTTTTGTCGGACGAAAAAGAGTCAGGCTTACGCGTTGTCCGGATTTCCAAAAACTGTCTTTAGGAAATAAATCTCTGGCTGCGTTTACGGCGTTTAGTATATTCGGATTATCTATGAGATAAAAAATTACTCCGTTTTCTCCAACTTGAAATGTTCCGCCGAGATTTCCTTTTATTTTTGAAAGCGCGCCGTATAATTCAAAAGGTATGGATGCGCCGGCTTCGCTAATCTCGTCTTGAGATACCGGATTGTCAAGAGTATAAACGCTGCTTGGCAAATTTCTTTCTTCAAAGGGCTTTCTGTCAGCCGCTATTGAAAAATGTCTGAATTGGGGTTCTATTATATTTTTGGCATCGCCCGCTTCTTCCATAATTTCCGACAGTTCCCGCGTAAATTCTCTAAGCGGCTGTTCAAGAGAAAAAGCTTTTGATAAAATTACCGGCTCGCTGAATTTTTCGCTTCCGTCTTCGTTAAAAAATCTATTCTTCGTATCAAGCAGTTTTTCCGCATTAACTGCAATTTTGCCTTCGGCCGCTTTTAACGCAATATTTTCTTTTGTAAGAGCGACAAGACGCTCCAAAAATTTCTTATACAGAGAAACGGAAACATATTTTCCTATATCCGCTTTTTTCTCTCCGGCAAAAGACGAGATAAGGTTGTTAAGCTCGTCTTGCGTAAGCCTTACGGAAAAAATTTCCCGAGCGTTATTTTTTCCTCCGATATGAGAATACCAAAAAGAAAAAGCGTTGGTCTCTTTTGCTGATAAAAATAAACTTTTTGCAACCGTCTTCCTAATTTTTACGGCCCCCATAGCTATTGACAGCCCTAAATTCAATTCATTTATATTATTTGAATCTTCCCCTTCAAATGCGACAAGAACCGGAGTTTGCTCTATAAGAATGTCTTCATTGTCATAATCGTATTTTTCAAAACCGTGCTTTATAAAAAGGTATGACACTGTATTTCTAAGCAAAATCATAAATTTATCGGTAAGGCTTGCCTGAGGATAAAGGCTGTCCATGTTTTCATATATCTTTTTAGACGCTTCATCATTTGGAACGCCTTGCATAAATTGTTTGCCGCTTATGCCCACCATATACGTAATTCCATTATTAAACCCGAGTGAATTCGGGTTTCTGCCGTAAACGTTGTCGTCATCTTTGTTATAATATTGCTGCGACACGGCTCTAATGGCAATATCGGGTATATTTTCTATTCCTAAATCAATAAGCTGTTGCTGCAAAGAAGCAATTTCAGATTCAAGCGGCAATTCTAAGCGTTTATCGGACGACACAATATAGTTATATGTTGCATGCGTTAAAATATCAAAAGCAAACATTAAGACCGAGCCGGATATTAAAGATAGCGAAACGGCGG
>JAISRM010000050.1 GCA_031273645.1 Endomicrobium sp. | reverse complement strand
AATATTACAATCAAAATCAGTCAAAGAATTTATCGCAGGACGAATGGGTAAAAGAAATAAGTTCCGTATTTGCAAAAGATATTATTTTAAGCGCTTTAATACAGTATAAAGAAATACGCACTTTGCAATTTGGAGAGTATTTTGCGCCTGCCGTTAAAACTATTGCGCGCCTTACCCCCATAAGAAACGCTTCAAACGCGGTTTTCTTTATCGCAGAAACCATCGACGGAAAAACCGTCGAAATGAGATTTATAGACGATCTTAAGGCGACGGGATACGAATCATACGACAAAATTAAGAACGCTCTTCTTAACGGGCTTAGCGAGTATGCGTCTTTAAAATACCGTTTTTATTCGCTAAAAGACGAAAAGAAAATAAATAAATGGATTGAAGATAACGAAAGAAAACTGATTATTTCTCATTTTAACGATAAGCTTTACGCAGATTTCGGCATTTCACAATTATCCGATAAAAACCTTGAGAAATCAATATTTAAAAATTATGCATACGATTTTAACGCCGATAAAAAAGACGCGCTGTTTACGCTGTTAAAAAACAATGCCGAAGAAATAGCCGCATGGCTTTTAAAACAAAAACCAAACGACGCAGAAAAAATCAACAAAGCAAAGCAAGAATGGCTTGATTTCCAATCAACTCCGGCAAATAAAGACGCAAAGCCTGTTTTGCAAATAGAAGAAAAAACTATAATTGAAAATCCGGAGGCAGCGTCAAAAGAAGAGAGCGTTATTGAACTTGCCCAAAACTATATCGCTTCTAATATTGCAATTTCTCCTGCTGCGCCAGACGAAGAAAGCTCCGTAAAAGTTTCAAAATTGATAGATATAGCCGGATATTTAGACATTATTTATCAAAACGACGACTACGGATTATATTCGCTTTTAGGCGCAAAAGGGTTTATACATTTATCACAGAACCCGCAGGGTGAAATAATTGTAACCGCCGACGCAAACGCGGCTTTTGACGCTTCTTTAAACGTAAAAAAACTTGCCGAAAAAATAATTCAGCCCTCAAAAGAAACGCAAGTAAATGCAGACGAGCATATAAAACGCGTTAATAAATCTCTTGTTGAAATCGGATGCCGCAATGTAGTTTTTCACGAGGACGCGCTTACGGGCGGATATTTTACTTTCGTTTATTCCTACAAAGGACGCGCTCTTTCAAATTATATCGTATATCCATTTAAAAACGCCGGATTTGCAGACGAGAACGCCGTTTCAAAAGCCGAACTGATAACTGAAATATTTAAATGGCTTATAGACAAAGGCTATAATCCGCGCTACGTAAACGACGACGCTTCCGACAGAAGCCAATACTTTGTGTTTGCGGGAAATATAAAACTTTACTTATACTCTCATTTAGGCGACAGAGCGTTGATAAGAAAAAACAGCGTCTATTTTGATTTGGAACGCGAAGTTCAAAAGGCGGTTATTTTTGAAAAATATAAAAACGCTATCGCGCGTATTTACAACATGAGAGGATACGGTTCAAAAATAACTCAACTTATTACGCTGACAAACAATATAACTATAGAAGAGGCATATCTTGGCAATCTTTTATATTGGTGTCTTCCCGACGGAAGCGAATTTTATCCTGAAAATTACGACGGTTCAATTGTTCCTTTTGATGAAATGATTGCCGCGGCAGGAATACAATCCGAAGAACCGCAAAAAACAAACCGCGCCCATCTTGTAAACTTAGACGCGGGACGCGTAAACTTACAGGAAATAGCAGAATTAAGCGCCGAATTGACCCTGCCTGCTGCAGAAATTGCGCAAAAAGCCGCTTTAGCGTCGACGCAAACGAATGAGCCTAAAACCGCAGAGATAGAGCGTCAAGACAATGACGCCTCTAAAGAAACCCCTGTAGTAAGCGATCAAAACAATGAAAATGAAATTGTTGAAATTTCTGAAACAAAAGATGAAGAAGATATAACGCCGGCGACTGAAAACGATAAAACAGACGCGCGCAGCGCCGGCAAAACAATATCGGCAAAAACTTTATCTTTAATTGCAACGCTTTTTGCTTTGCCGTTCATATTGCTGATACTTATCAAACACAAGAAATTTTTCAATTTAGCGCTTTTTAAACATATATGCGCCCAAACGCTTTCTTATGCCCAATCCCTCTCAAACGCCGTCCTCGACGACAAGAAAAGCTCAAAAGACATCATAAACAAAGGCTTTACCCCCCAACACATAAAAAACATACTACATTCAGCCTAACAGGCTTCGCCTGTTTTATGCAACACATCCAGCAGACTTCGTCTGTTTTATGGAACGCAGACAGCGTCTGTTTTGTTTATGTCTGTCATTCCCATGAAAATGGGAATCCATGTTTAATATTAATATAGCCTCTAACATTATTTCTTTTCAGACTGCGTCTGTTTTTATAAAACAGCCAAAGGCTGTAAAAAGACTTCGGCTGACAGAATTTTTTAGTAAACTTAGATTCCCACCCGATAGAGACACTCGAGCGCAGGCTGCTAAGGAATAAAGAATATTAAAAACGCGGGAATGACAAACTTAAAAACAGACACATTCCGTATTTCATAAAACAGACGAAGTCTTAAAACAGACGTAGTCTGTCTTGATTACAAATTTCGAGACAGCGGTCCCGCGATTAAAAAGTTTACCGCTGCGAAGTAATTTTATATAATTTGCGAATGCGCGAATTTTTAAATAAAAATAAGTTCTACATATTCTCTTTTGCCGCCGTATTTTTTCTTGTTTTCATCGTTTATTTCCGGTGCCAAAACTTTGATTTCATATATCTTGACGACGACGCCCTTATTTTAAACGGAATTGCCCAGTCAAACTCTCTCTCAAAAGCTCCTGATTTCTTTTTTAAACCTGTATTTGAAGCCGTTGAAAGCAAATTCTATCGTCCGCTTTTAAACATATCGCTGCTTGCAGATACTCTTATATGCGGAGGTTTTGCGGGCTTTTATCACTTCACAAATATTATTATTCATGTTTGCGCTGTTTTTTTACTCATGCTCGTTTTATTGTCTCTTAATTTTTCAAAAAAAGTTTCTCTGACCGCAAGCCTTATATTTGCCGCGCATCCCGCTCTTGTTTCATCAACCGCATGGATACCGGGAAGAAACGATTCCCTGCTTGCTTTCTTTTGTTTTCTCTCGTTTATTTTTTTTATAAAAAGCGCGCGCAGACAAAATATGCTTTACTGCTTTGCCTCAAGCATTTCGTTTTTTGCAGCCATTTTGACAAAAGAAACGGCGGCCGTTTTGCCGGCAGCGTTTGCGGCTTACTATATTTTTTACAAAACAAAACGCAGCAGAACGAACATAATAATAATGTCGGTTTTATCGTCGTCCGTTCTTATTTTGTACTTTATATTGAGAACTTACGCCATGCAAAATTCAAATCCGGTGCCTTTAAACCTTATTGCAGATAATATATTCTTGTCGTTTAAAGCTTTATTTTGGTATGCCGGCTTGTTTTTCTTTACCGAAAAAATCATTTTATATCCGCAAATCGACATAACTTTTGCAATAGTTTTAAAAGGCGTTTTTCCTCTTGCCGTTCTTGGCGCAGCTGCATTTTTTTTCAGAAAAAAAATTAATTTTAAAACCGTTTTGTTTGCGTCGTCGTGGTTTATCCTATTTTTAATTCCCACTTTGGCAATGCCAAACAATAATTATTATACTCATCGCCTCTATCTTCCCGCCGCGGGACTTATAATTTTATTTTTGGAAATAACTAAACCTGTTTACAAAAATCAAAAATTAAAAAACGTTTTTTTTATTTTAGCCGCAGCAGCTATCCCTGTTTTGGCTTTAGCGTCTTATAAACAATGCGAAAATTATCGCGACAGAAGTTCTTTCTGGTTTAATGCTCTTAAAGAAAACCCTAATTCTTCCAGAGTAAATGCAGGAGTAGGACGCTATTACTCAAGCTTAGGCGACAATGACAATTACGAAGAGTATTCGCTTAAAGCTTTGCAATATGCGTCAAAAAACGACAGGCCAAGAATCTTAACGCAGCTTGGCAGCGCCTATATGGCTAAAAAAGATTATGTCCGCGCGCAAGAATGTTTTAATTTCGCAATAGAATTAAACCCTTACGCCGAAGGCGCTTATTATTATTTGAGCTATATTTATAAAAATCAAAATTCCAAAGAACAAGCGGCAGAAATTATCGCGCAGGCTCTCAAAATAATGCCGCAAAGCAAAATGATGCAAAAACGCATGAAAGAATTAAACGGTAAAACTGAGGAAGAAGGTTTTTCAAATTATTCAATATCGGTAAAATAACAAAAGGACTTATAAATCATGAACTATATCGCCGGCAAATACAAATTTCACATTCTCTCTTTTGGAATAATATTCTTTCTGACGTTTATAACGTATTTTCACACATCTTCTTTTGATTTTACCTATCTTGACGACAACACGATAATACTTAACAGGACCGGAAAAATGGACTCTCTTGCAAAAGCGAAAAATTTTCTTTTTGAGCCGGTTTTTGACGAGGCAAGCAATGTGTTTTACAGGCCGGTTTTAAACCTTTCTTTTTTTATCGACACGCTGATAAGCGGCGGCGAAATAGGTTTTTACCACTATTCAAACGTTTTGCTGCACTCTTTTGCCTCATGCGCTCTTTTTATTTTTCTTTGCGTTCTTGGAATCGGGAAAAAAGCTTCATTGCCGATAAGCCTGCTGTTTGCGCTGCATCCGGCGCTGACTTCGGCTGTCGCGTGGGTTCCCGGAAGAAACGATATTCTGCTTGCTATTTTTGTCTTCATTTCTTTCACATGTTTTATTAAAGCGTTAGAGACAGAAAAAAAAGCGTATTACACTCCCCTCTTTTTTTGTCTGTTTGCGGCATTTCTGACAAAAGAAACCGCGATAATTCTTCCGTTAATGTTTGCGGCGTATTTTTTTCTTTACAGACATAAAATACCTAAAAAAAACGCGCTGGCGCCGGCGCTTGTTACGGCTGCTGCGATAATGTTATATATGTATTTTAGGACGGCAACGCTTGCCCAGTCCGACGGGAACATAGATTTTTTTAAAACGGTGAAAAATATTATAAACGCTTCAAACGCGACTTTATGGTACGGCGCAACGGCTTTCCTTACCGAAAAAATAATTCTTTTTCCTCAGATAAAAATAACTTTTTTACACATCGCCAAAGGTCTTTGCATAATATCGTTTTTCTCAATATTGTCTTTTATTTTCAGAAAACAAATAAATTTCAAATTGACCGTATTTGGAATTTTATGGTTTATTTTATTTTTACTGCCGACATATTCGATGGCAAACAACATATACTTTACGCACAGGATGTACGTCCCGCTTGCCGGCCTTTTTATCTCGGTTCTTGCAATACTTAAGCCTGTGGCACAAGCCCATGCATTTGTTAAAAAAGGTTTATATTTGCTTGCCGCCGGACTTATAATTTTGTTTGCCTGTATTTCGTATAAACAGTCGTTTTTTTACAAAGACAGGCCTTCTTTCTGGCTTAATGCAGTTGAAGAAACACCAGGTTCGCGCACGGCAAATATAGGCGCGTCAAAATATTACGCAGATACAAACGAACCCGATAAAGCCTTATATCACGCTTTTGCCGCTTTGCGTATTTCTAAAGGAGAACCTTCCGACATACTGACGCAAATTGCCGATTCTTATGCGCTTAAAAGAGAAAACGACAAGGCGCTTTTTTATTATAATAAAGCTTTAGAAAGCAGCGTTTTAAATTTCAAAGAACACACCTATTTAAGCCTGAGCAAATTTTATGAAAAAAACAATGACCGGCAAAAAGCGGTTGAAATTATTGAAAAAGGCTTAAAGCTTATACCTAAAAGCAAAATACTTTTAAACCGCTTAAAAATATTAAACGACGAAGACGGCGACGACGGCTATATTATCACGATGAAGGCCGGATAAAAACGGACAGCGTATTTCATTTTTACGCCTAATTTGCGAACAAACGGCTATTTTTTGTATAATAGAAAAACATTCGCAAACCAAACCGCGTATTGCGGCATTCGGCAAAGAATGCCGTTTTTTTATGCGCAAAAATTTAAGGAGAAAATTATGCCCGCAGAACAACTCTTAATCTTGATTAAACCGGACGGAATTAAAAAATCGCTGACCGGAAATATTCTTACAAAGCTTTCCGAAGCAAGAATGGTTATTATAGGAGCAAAAGCCGTTAAAGTAAGCAGAGAGCTTGCGGAAAAACATTATTGGCAGTTAAAAGACAAACCGTTTTTTGCAGAGCTTGTGGATTATATTCAAGGCAAATTGTACGGCGAGCCTTGGGACAGAGTTCTTGCGTTCGTATATCAGGGAGAAGACGCGATAGCCAGAATGAGAAAAATAGCCGGAGCCACAAACCCCGAAGAAGCCGATCCTGTTTCAATAAGAGGCGCTTACGGAAGAATCACAACTAAAGGAATTTACGAAAACGTCGTGCATTGTTCTTCCGAGCCGTCTGAAGCCGAAAGAGAAATCAAACTCTGGTTCAGGCCTGAAGAGATAGTAAATAAAATTTATCCCACTAAAGAAATAACCGTCGAAAACAAAAAAGAAACCGTTTGGGCATAATGAACCCGACAGGCTTCGCCTGTTTTATGAAACACAGACTGCGTCTGTTTTGT
>JAISRM010000043.1 GCA_031273645.1 Endomicrobium sp. | reverse complement strand
ATGGAATATGAAAGAATGATGGGGCTTGTCAACTTTGTTTCAAATATGCTGAATGAATTTTTTAAGAAGAAGGAGGATTAATAAGTTGAGCGATAAAGAAAAAGATATAAATTTGTCCGGGGCAGAAACCGCTTATGAAGACATTGCCCGCGATGAAAAAATATCGGAACTTGAAATTTTAAAGCAGTCTTTAGAGGAAAAGAAAAAGGAAGCCGAAGGTTTTTACGATCAGCTTTTAAGGCTTCAGGCAGATTTTGCCAATTACCGAAAACGTTTAGAAGAAGAAAAGAAAACGTATCTTGAATGGGGCAAAGAAAAAATTCTGCAAAAACAAATTTCGCTTGCCGACATTTTAGAACAGGCTTTAGAAAGCGCAAAGTCCGGCGGGAAAACCGAAGATATTATAATAGGTCTTGAGATGGTGGTAAAAGAATTTTCTAAAATGCTTAAAGAAGAAGGCGTTGAAGAAATAAAGTCAGACAAGTTTGATCCTAATGTCTGCGAAGCCTTAGATACGGTGGAATGCGAAAATGAAGACGGCGAAATTTTGCAGACATATCAGAAAGGTTATAAAATAAACGGACGTCTAATGAGAACGGCAAAAGTCAAAGTTGCAAAACAAAAATCAAAAATTAGCAGCCAAGAATAAAGCAGACGGCTTTAAACGCCTCAAGCAAAGATCTGAGGTAAAACTATAGACGGTCTCTGGTTAGTTGCCGGCAATTTTTTAAAGCGTTTTTGCCGCCTAAGAAGCATAGAAAAAATTCATAAAAAATAAAAATCCAATTTGGGAGGAAGTATCATGGCTAAAATTATCGGCATAGATTTAGGAACGTCAAATTCGGCGGCTTCAATAATGGAAGGCGGCAAAACGACATTAATTCCGTCGGCAGAAGGCACTACGCTTGGCGGCAAAGCTTTTCCGTCTTACGTGGCTTTTACAAAAGACGGGCAGCTTTTAGTCGGAGAGCCCGCAAGAAGACAGGCAGTAACAAATCCGGAAGGAACCGTAAGCGCTTTTAAACGCAAAATGGGAACGGATTTTAAATATCAAATTAACGGCAAAGAATTTACGCCTCAGCAATTGTCGGGTTTTATTTTGCAGAAAATAAAAAAAGACGCGGAATCCTATCTTGGCGAAAAAGTTGAAAAAGCGGTTATCACGGTTCCGGCTTATTTTAACGACAATCAGCGTCAGGCGACAAAAGACGCAGGCGCAATAGCCGGTCTTGAAGTTGTGCGTTTAGTTAACGAACCGACGGCGGCCTCGCTTGCTTACGGTATGGATAAGGGCGGCAAAGAGCAGAAAATTTTAGTGTTTGACTTAGGCGGCGGAACGCTTGACGTTACGATTATGGAAATGGGCGCGGAAGGAACTTTTGAAGTTCTCTCTACTTCCGGAGACACGCAGCTTGGCGGAACCGATATGGACAATGCGTTGATAGATTATATCGCCGACGATTTTAAAAAGAGCAGCGGAATAGATTTAAGAAACGATAAAATGGCCGTCAAAAGACTTCAGGAAGCCGCAGAAAAAGCAAAAATTGAACTTTCATCGACGATGGAAACAGACGTAAATCTGCCTTTTATTACCGCAGACGCTTCCGGTCCTAAACATTTAGCTCTCAGGCTTACAAGGGCTACGCTTGAAAATTTGGTGCGCCCTATAGTAGAACGCTGCAAAACTTCCGTCGATAACGCCATAAAAGACGCAAAACTTGACGTTGCGGCGATTACGAAAATAATTCTCGTCGGCGGACCTACAAGAATGCCGATAGTTCAAAAATTTGTAGAAGAGCATGTCGGAAAAAAAGTTGAACACGGAATAGACCCTATGGAATGCGTAAGCGCAGGCGCGGCCGTTCAGGCGGCGGTGCTTACGGGCGACGTAAAAGATATTCTTTTGCTTGACGTAACGCCTTTAACGCTCGGACTTGAAACTATGGGCGGAGTAAGAACCGCGCTTATAGACAGAAATACGACGGTTCCGGCAAAACGCTCTCAAATATTTTCAACTGCGGCCGACAATCAGCCGGCTGTGGAAATCAATGTGCTGCAAGGCGAAAGGCCTTTTGCAAAAGACAATTTGTCGCTTGGCAGATTTACGCTTGACGGCATACCGCCTGCTCCCAGAGGCGTTCCGCAGATAGAAGTAACTTTTGACATAGACGCAAACGGAATTTTGCATGTGGGAGCAAAAGACAAAGGCACAGGCAAAGAGCAGTCTATTAAAATAAGTTCGTCAACAAAATTGTCTAAAGACGATATAGATAAATACGTGAAAGAAGCGGAGCAATATGCCGCAGACGACGCTAAAAAGAAAGAAGAAATAGAGGCCAGAAACGAAGCCGATAATTTGGTTTATTCCGTAGAGAAGAGTTTAAAAGAGCACGGCGACAAAATTTCTTCGCAAGAAAGATCTTCAATAGAACAGGAACTCAATGCCACAAAAGAAACATTGAAAGGCAGCGATACGGCGGCAATAAAAGCGGCTAAAGAAAAACTTACGGCCGCAAGCCAGAAACTTGGCGAAGCGGTATATAAAGCGGCGCAGCAGCAAGCGCAGGCAGGCGCGCAGCAAGATCAAGGTCAGCCTCAAGACGGCGGCTCGCAGCAGCAAGACGGCGGCGCCGACGACGCGCAGAAAGTAGTTGATGCAGAAGTAGTTGATGAAAATAAATAATCATTTGCGCCCAAAGCCTCTCTTTTAAAAAGAGAGGCTTTGGCATATGAAAACAAAATTTAAATATGAAAAAAATCATAGCGGCGTTACTGACACTTCTATTTTTACATCAGGCGGGGTTTGCGCAAGAACTTAACCGTCCGAGAATATTTCTGTCTGCCGCTGCGGGAACTTACGGGCTTGACGTCAATTATTCTTCATCTGCCACAGGCGAAGGGTTGGTTCTGTTTAGGCTCAGCATTGCCGATTTTTACGTTCAAGATGAAAAAACGGGTTTTGGAATGTCTTTTAGTCCTTTTGTTTTTACAGAGGATTTGAGAAATCGTTCAAGACGCAGAAACGACGGATATTTAGGCGTAAGTCCTTTCAATGCGGAAATTTTTTGGAGTCCGCTGAAAATGAAAAATTCAATGACTGTAGGTCCTTTTGCAAGCGTAAATTATTTTGTAAATGAAGATGATTTGGTTTTTAAAACAGGTTTTAAATTTGCATTGTTTACGCGCGCTAAGACGTCTGCTAAGTTTGATTATCAGGTAAATGCGGTAAAAGGCGAAATGGGCTACAGCAGGATCAATAATACGGATAATTATTTTTTCAGCATAGGAATTGATTTGCTGATTTTATTATACATTCTTTCTCTATAGGCCTTGCATGGCCTAAAATATAAATGCGGAGATCTCTATGAAAAAAACGGTTTTGATTGCGGCGGCTGCCATTGGGGTTAGTTTCTTTTTAACGGCTTGTTTTGACAAAGACGATAATGAAAAAGCTGCGCCTAAAAAAGTAAAAGAAGAAAAAGTTGAGATTGCAAAAGACAATAATGGGGAAGTGTATAAGTTAATTAAAGACGGAAATATTCAAGAATTACAGAAATTTATAAAACCTAAAAATGTAAATCTTATTGATTCTGACGGAAACAATGCTTTGCTTCTTGCAGCCGCAGAGTATAATAGCGGCGGCGTTATAGAAATTTTACTTAAAGCCGGCGCAAACACAGAGGTGAAAGATAAACGCGGATATACTCCCTTGATGATAGCGGTAAAAAAGAACTATGCGCAAAACGCGCTTGCTTTAATAAGAGGCGGCGCAAATGTCAACGCCGTTTACGATAAGCCCTATGACGACGAAGATAAAACAACTCCTTTAATGTATGCGCTAAGCAAGCTAAGCACTAATGAGCCCGTTGTAATTCAGGCCTTAATAGACGCCGGCGCAGACGTCAACGCTAAAAACTATGTTGGAAATACTCCGTTGCTTATTGCCGCAAGAGATTCTTGGGTTAAACCCGAAAATGTGGAAATTTTAGTTAAATCCGGAGCAAATATAGAAGAGAAAAATAAAAACGGCTATACTCCTTTAATGATTTCATTACAGTATGGAGATGATCGCAGCAGAGTGTCTTTGATATTGATCAAAGCCGGCGCAGATGTCAACGCCGCTTACGATAAGCCCTATGACGACGAAGATAAAACAACTCCTTTAATGTATGCAGTCGGAAAGAACGCTTATAATAAAGCAAATATCGCGCAGGCTTTAATAGACGCCGGCGCAGACGTCAACGCTAAAAACTATGCGGGAGATACCCCGCTGCTAATTGCCGCAAGATATGAACTCTACCCTGACGTTATCGACATTTTGCTTAAAGCCGGAGCAAATATAGAAGAGAGAAGTAAAAATGATTTTACTCCGTTATTTCGCGCAATAGCCAATACTGCTTATCCTGATATAGCCGTTGAATTGATAAAGAATAAAGCTGACGTCAACGCCGTCTCGGGCAGAGATAAGATAACTCCTTTGATGCATGCAATGCAGCGCGATATAAGCGCCGAGCCGCATATTGTTCAAGCGCTTATAGATTACGGCGCCGATATAAATGCAAAAGACGCAGCCGGCAGATCCGTTTCGGATTATTCGCAAAAATCTTATTCAAAAGACAAAGTAAAAGAATATACTCAAATTTTACTTAATGCAAAAAACAAAAAATAAGATGGATCAAATCCTTAGTCCCCACGATCCGCAGCAGAAATTAAAAGTTCTCAAAGAATATTTCGGCCACAGCTCTTTTCGCAGCGTTCAGGAAGAACTTGTTGACGCTATATTAAACGGCAGCGACGTTTTGGGGATTATGCCGACGGGCGCGGGCAAGTCTGTGTGTTTTCAGCTGCCTGCGGTTTTGTTTGAGGGGATAACTATTGTTATTTCTCCTTTGATTTCGCTTATGAAAGATCAGATCAGCGCGCTTGCGCAAAACGGAATAAATTCGGCTTATATCAACAGCACGCTCACATTTGATCAAATAAAAAAAATTCTTGATAATGCAAGAGCCGGAAAATATAAACTTATTTATGTCGCGCCCGAGCGGCTTGATTACGGCGGGTTTTTAAATTTTACTAAGCAAATTAAAATATCTATGGTAACAATAGACGAAGCGCATTGCGTATCGCAGTGGGGGCAGGATTTTCGTCCGAGTTATGCAAAAATACCCGATTTTGTCAAAGAAATAACTCCGCGTCCGATAGTTTGCGCTTTTACGGCGACTGCGACGCCGCGCGTAAGAAAAGATATTGTAGATATTTTGCAATTAAACGCGCCCAAGATTTTTGTTGCAAGTTTTGACAGGCAAAATCTTAATTTTGAAGTGCGCCGTCCCGATAAAAAATTTAACGGGTTAAAAGAAATTTTAAAAGACAAAAAAGATAAATCTGGCATAATCTATTGTTTAACCAGAAAAACCGTCGATGCCGTAACTGAAAAATTGATTGCCGAAGGATATAAAGCGGCAAGCTATCATGCGGGGCTTAGCGCGCAGCAAAGACATAAAAATCAGGACGATTTCATTTTTGACCGCGTAAACATTATAGCCGCGACAAACGCTTTCGGCATGGGCATAGACAAATCGAATGTTTCTTTTGTCATACATTACAATATGCCTAAAGATATAGAAAGTTATTATCAGGAAGCCGGCAGAGCCGGCCGCGACGGAAGCCCCGCAGACTGCATTATTTTATACAGCGGGCAAGATATAAGAACTAATCTTTTTCTTATCAATAACGGCGACGGCAGGCAGTATCAGTCGTCTGAACACGAGATCCGTTTAAAAGCGCTGGAGCGGGAAAGATTAAAAGAAATGGATTTGTATTGCAACAGCCGCGGATGTTTAAGGCATTTTATTTTAAAATATTTCGGCGAAAATCCGGATTGGACTGAATGTAAAAATTGCGGCAGCTGTAATGCGGAGTCAAAATCGGAAGATATAAGCGTTTTGTCTCAAAAAATATTGTCGTGCGTTTATAGAATGAACGGGAGTTTCGGCAAGAATTTAGTTATAGACGCGCTAAGAGGCGCCAAGACCGACAAAATTAAAAATTTCCATCTTGATAAACTTCCGACTTATAATATTTGCTCCGAATCTAAAGATAAGTTAAAAGAAGTTATTAACTTTTTGATAATGAATAAATTTTTAACGACTACAAATAATGAATTTCCCGTGTTAAAACTCGGGGAGCGCGCCGGCGAGATTTTAAAGCAGAAAATAAAAGTTGAAATGAAAACCGCATTAGACGTTTTTGTAAAAGAACAAAACGATGAAACCGATGTTCTGCCGTCAAAAACTAAACCGTCAAAAGATGCTCTAATAAATAAAGAACTGTTTGCGCTGTTAAAACAGCTGCGTCAAAACATCGCCTCGCAGCAAAATATGCCGGCATATATAGTTTTTCACGACAGCGCGCTGGCTGATATGTGCGCGAAACTGCCGAAAAATAAACGGGAGTTTGCAAAAATTTCAGGGGTGGGCGCGCAAAAGCTTGAAAAGTATGGGGATATTTTCGTAAAAACAATTAATGAATTTTTAAGCAATTCTCCGCAGCGCGTCTGAAATATAAACGGGAGTTAGAGGATATGAAAACATACAGGAAAGAACTTTTTTTCAACATTTCAAAGCGCGTTGACTTTATTAATATTACCGCAGACGTTGAAGACGCCGTTACAGAAAGCGCGATAAAAGAGGGAATAGTTTTAGTAAACGCCATGCACATTACGGCAAGCGTATTTATCAACGACAATGAAAGCGGTCTTCACAGCGACTACAAGCGCTGGCTTGAAGAGCTTGCTCCGCACGAGCCGCTGTCGCAATACAATCATAACAGAACCGGCGAAGACAACGGCGACGCTCATCTAAAACGACAGATCATGGGCAGAGAAGTTGTCGTTGCAATTACAAACGGCAAACTTGATTTTGGTCCTTGGGAACAAATATTTTACGCAGAATTTGACGGAATGAGGCGCAAAAGAGTTCTTATAAAAATTATCGGAGAATAGCGCGCCTATGGCGACTCTTTTAAAATTTAAATGAAACGCAGCTATTATGAGGTTTTAGGCGTTTTATATAATGCGTCGGATAAAGAAATAAAGTCAGCTTACAGAAAGCTGGCTTTTAAGTATCATCCCGACAAAAATCCGAACAATAAAGAAGCGGAAGATCTTTTTAAGCAGATAACCGAAGCTTACAGCATTTTGTCGGATAAAGATAAAAAATATAAGTACGATATTTTAAATAATATATTTGAAAGAAAGAAAGCAAAAGCAGACAGACAAGCCGGACGTCAAAGCGCGCAAGAGGCTAAAAAGGCAAAGAGCCGCGATAAGAAGCAGCGTCAATATCCGAAGAAGAAAAATGCGCAAAAGCAGAAAAAAAATTATTTAGGCGCGTATTTTTTTATGTTAGGCAGTTTATTTATGATTGCGGGGATAGTTTGCAGCGTGATTCTTGTTTCAGGTTTTTTCTCTCAATACCGTTCGTTTCAAAGCGAATATGACAAATTTTTCAAAATGATAAAAGCCGGCAATTCTCCTTACGATCTTAGCGGCATTAAAGGGTCGGGTTCTTTGTTTGAGAGTTTTAACGGAAACTATCCGGATTATATGGGAAATACGGATGTAAATTCTTTAACTGAAACGTTTTTTTCATCGCTGCGCGGCGGAGCGGGCAGCTCAAAGTTTTTGCGCGAAAGTAAAAATTTAGGCGGCGGTTTTTATGATGAGCTGACGGGGGCGATCGGCGGCAATAAACGTTTGCCAAAGATAAACCGCAATATCAATAATTTTATTTACAGCGTTAAGAATTATAAACTTTTATTTCCTTATGCTTTGAAATCTTTTAAGGCGCTTTTAAACGCCAAAGGACATATTAAATTTCTTACCGGCTATAGTATTTATATAATGAACGAATATGAAGCCGTCAAAAAAAATAAATCTTAATTTATATAAAAAAGGAAACAAAAAATGAAACGCGATTATTATGAAGTGCTCGGCGTTGCAAAAACAGCAGCCGCCGAAGAAATAAAGTCGGCTTACAGAAAGCTGGCTTTAAAATATCACCCAGATAAAAATCCCGGAAATAAAGAAGCCGAAGAAAAGTTTAAGGAAATAAACGAGGCGTATGAAATTTTATCAGACGCGCAAAAAAAGCAGCAATACGACGCCTTCGGCCATGACGCGCCGGGAGCCGGCGGCAATCCGTTTGGCGGCGGCGGCTCTTATACTCAGTACGGCGACGATATGGGCGATATATTCGGAGATATTTTCAGCAATGTTTTTGGAGGCGCGGCAAGAAGAAGTTCTTCAAGAACGTCGCAAAGGCGCGGCGGGGATTTGCGCGTTGATATAGAAGTTTCGTATGCCGATGCTATGAAAGGAAGCGAAGTTACGATAGATATTCCAAAAAGAGAATCATGTCCGGCATGCGCCGGAAGCGGCGCAAAAGATAAGTCAAAACCTAAACAATGTCCTCAATGCAAAGGGTCAGGTCAGGTCAGATATTCGCAGGGCTTTTTTTCATTTCAGCAGGAATGTCCGCAGTGTAAAGGAAAAGGGACTGTTATAGATAATCCGTGTCCGCAATGCAGAGGCGAAGGGACGGTTAAACAGAAAAAAAGCATAAAGGTAAGGATTCCCGCCGGAGTTGACGAAGGGACGTCGTTAAAAGTAAGCGGTTCGGGAAATGCCGGCTCAAACGGCGCGCCTTCAGGCGATTTATATGTTGTTGTCCATATGAAACATATGCAAGGTTTTAAGAGAAACGGCGACGATTTATACACTGAAATTCAGGTTTCTTTTTCGCAGGCCGCAATGGGCATGGAATACGATGTTGCGGTTATAGAAGGATATGTGAAAGTAAAGATACCGTCGGGCGCTCAGCCCGGCGCGACTTTGAGAGTAAGAGAGCAGGGATTTCCAAGACTTGGCGCAAGAAGCAGAGGCGATCTCTATGTAAAAATTAACGTCAATATACCAAAATCAATGAACGACTTGCAGAAAAAAGCTTTATTTGAATACGCTAAAGCTATGGGAGAAATACCAAAAGACTCTCAATACCAAAGCGATAATTTCTTTAAAAAGATTTTCAAATAGACGAAGTCTGTTTTAGGGGATTGGCGACAGAAGCCTTCATCTATGTTGTCATTCCCATGAAAATGGGAATAACCGCCGCTGTCATCCCCGCGAAAGCGGGGATCCATTTTTAATATTAATTATATCTCTAACATTATTTCTTTTAAAAACGCAATGTAAACAGACTTTGTCTGACAGAATTTTTTAGTAAACTTGTATTCCCACCCGATAAAAACACTCGAGTGCAGGCTGCTAAGGAAGAACAAATATTAAAAACGCGGCAATGACAAAAAACAGACGAAGTCTGTCCCGTGAAAGCGGAAATCTGTTTTTGTTCTTGAGAGTTTCTATCGGTAATCTGCAGTTAAATCTTTAACGACGAAACAAAAAGTTTGTAACTTTTGTAGCAGACAAAGCCTTAACGCAAAAATGCTTTCCAAAGAAATTTTTAGTATAATTCACACATACCTACATAAAAGCGGCAAAGACAAACGAACGTCTTAAAGGGCGCGCAATGATGCGAACAGACCTTGCTAAAGTCTATTTTATTGATGAGAAAATGAAAAAATATCCGGCTGGAGCGCTTATAAAAAGCCTCTCGAATTTGCTTGCTGCGC
>JAISRM010000012.1 GCA_031273645.1 Endomicrobium sp. | reverse complement strand
TCTGAAAAATTTTCCCATAATGCCGCTTAAAAAAGCCACCGGAAAAAACACGGCTATAACCGTGCTTGTCGTAGCGATAACGGCAAGCATAACTTCGCTTGTGCCTTCTATTGCCGCCTTTACGGGATTTGCGCCTTCCTCGTAATGCCTGAATATATTTTCTCTAACGACAATGGCGTCGTCTATAAGAAGCCCCACGGCAAGCGACAAAGACATAAGAGATATAACGTTTAAGCTAAACCCGAAAGCGTACATAAACACAAAAGCGCCTATCAAACTGTTAGGCAAAGCAAGAGCGGTGATAAAAGTTGAACGCCAGCTGCCTAAAAAGAAATACACAACTACTATCGCAAGAAAAATGCCTTCAAGAATAGTTGAACGCACGTCATCAAGGTTCATTCTTACGCCGCGCGCATTGTCGGAAATAAGCGTCAGCTGCGGAGTTCCCGCATATCTTTTATATTTTTCGTTTATTTCGTCTAATTTCTTCTTTATGCCGTCGGAAATTGCTACGTCGTTTCCTTTTGCCTGCCTGAAAATCTGCACAAGCAAAGACGGCTCGTAAATTATATTTCCGTCTTCGTCTTTTCTGTCTAAACGCGCTTTTGAGTCCTGTTCTTCAACGCCGTCTTCAACTATAGCCACGTCTTTTACGGTAACGGGAACGTCGTTTCCCACAAAGCTTACGACCACGTCGTTTATTTTATTTACCGACGAAAATTCGCCCATAGTTCTGTAGGCTATTTCTTTTTGTCCTCTGTCAACTTTTCCTGCGGGAATATTTAAACTGTTTGCCTGAACCCTTGCGGCAAGAGCGGTTAAAGTCAGTTCGTATTCTTTAAGTTTTTTCTTATCGGCGTTTACGTGTATTTCTCTTTTTTGTCCGCCGATAATTTGTATTTGCGACACTCCGGCCACCTGCGCCAAATCTTTTGACACAACGTCGTCTGCAAAATCGTAAAGCTGTTTAGGCGTTAAAGCGTCGGATTTTAAGCTTAAAGTTACAAGCGGCATGCTGTCCATGTCGGCTTTCATTATTATAGGTTCTTCAATGTCGTCGGGAAGAATATTCCTGATCTGCCCCACTTTATCTCTTACTTCCTGCGCGGCTATATCGGGATCTTTTGCAAGTTCAAATTCAGCAAACACTACGGACATATTGTCCATGTTGATAGACGTTAAATGTTTAAGCCCGGAAACGCCGCTCATGGCGTCTTCGACGGGTTTTGAAACAAGCTGTTCAATTTCGTTAACTCCGGCGCCGGCATATGTGGTTAAAACGGCGACATAAGGAAATTCCACGTCGGGGAACATTCTGACGCTTAACTTGGTAAAAGACACGGCGCCCAAGATTAAAAGCGCCATAAGAAGCGCCATAACAAAGGTCGGCCTCTTAATTGAAAGTTTTGCTGGATTCATGTTGTTAACCTCTTTTTATTTTTTACGATTGATTTATAACAAATAATGTAAAAAAAATTTAATAAACTTGTATCCCGCTTTCGCGGCAATGACAAATTTTAAGACATTCTAAGACAAAGTTTAAAACATTCTGAGACAACAGACTGCATCTGTTTTTCAAGGCCTGTCATTCCCATGAAAATGGGACAGGCTGCGCCTGTTTTATGAAACACAGACAGTGTCTGTTTTTTTAAGGTCTGTCATTCCCATGAAAATGGGAATCCATTTTTGGTTATATTCTTTTATTCCTATTTTCTTTAAAAACACAATGTAAAAATATTTTTTAGTAAACTTGGATTCCCGCTTTCGCGGGAATGACAAACTAAAAGACATTCTGAGACGACAGACTGCGTCTGTTTTTTAAGGTCTGTCATTCCCATGAAAATGGGAATCCATGTTTGGTTATATTCTTTTATTCCTATTTTCTTTTAAAAGCGGATGTAAAAATATTTTTTAGTAAACTTGGATTCCCGCTTTCGCGGGAATGACAAAACACAGCCGAAGGCTGTCATTCCCATGAAAATGGGAATCCATTTTTGGTTATATTCTTTTATTCCTATTTTCTTTTAAAAGCGGATGTAAAAATATTTTTTTAGTAAACTTGGATTCCCGCTTTCGCGGGAATGACAAATTTTAAGACATTCTAAAACAAAGTTTAAGACATTCTGAAACTACAGACTGAGTCTGTTTTTATAAAACAGCCGAAGGCTGTCATTCCCATGAAAATGGGAATCCATGTTTTGATAATGTTCTTTTCTTCCTAAGTAGCCTGCGCCCGAGTGTTTTTATCGGGCGGCAATGACGGCTAATGACAACCATTTTCAATGCGTCGTATTGTTAATAATTGTTTTTATAAAACGCTTCGGCCTGCTCGTATATAGTTATCAGCTCAAATACGCCCTGCAAAACGTTGAGAGTTGCGTCGTCTAAATCTTGTTCGCTTTGTATTACCATATAAGTTGTGCTTCTTCCTTTCTTTAAAAGGCTTTGTTCTTCTTCATGCCTTTGCTGCTGCACGGTTCTTATTTCAACGACAAGAGTAAGCCTTGATTTTGCATTTTCCCAATTATCGACAAGCTGAAGCCAATCGTTATTTTCGGTTATGCTTGCGGCCTGCGCGGCTTTTTGCGCAGAAACTCTGGCGGCTTCATATCCTTCGTTGACAGCTTTCCTTATTTTAAAATCTAAAGGAAGCGTATAGCGCAGCGATAAAGAATACGACGGGCGGCTTGCGTGAATTACGTAATCGGCGGCGTCGCGAAATTCATTATCAACGCCGTTAAGAGAAAATTGTCCGGCTAAAACCAAATCCGCTCCGCTTGTTTTTTCCTGCGCTTCCTGATCGTACTGCGCGCTTTTTACATTTTCAAGAGCAGACAAAACGTCGGCGCGAACGCCTTCTTTCTCAAGGATTTTTCCTTTTTCGTATTCGGCTCCGTTTTCGGCAAACTTTTCAACTTCATAGTTTACGTTTGCGCTGTCTATGTTTAACAAAACGTTAAAATTTCTTCTTGCTTGAAGTTCGCTTTCATAAGCCAGCTTTAAATTAAGCTCGCCTAATTTCAGCGCCGCCTGCGACTGAAGAAGATCCGTTTTTTCAGCCAAATCAAGATTATATCTTCTCTGGTTCCAATCAAGAATTTTTTTCGTTCTTGAAAGAGAAGTTTTTCTAAAATCTATAACTGTTCTTGCATACGATAAATTCCAATAAGCAAGTTTGGCTTTTAAAATTATGGACTGTTTTTGATATTTGAGAAGATATAAAGCAGATTGCGCGTCGGCTCTGGCTTTGGCAAGACTCGCTTTTGTAGAACCGCCGTTAAACTCCTGAAGCAAAGACTGCTGAAGACGGACAAAAGGACCGGCTAAATCGTTTGAAGCGCCGTCGCCCGAAGGCAAAAGAGAAACGGAGTTATAAGTTCCGTTAAAACCTACCGAAACCTGCGTGCCTGTTTCAAACTGTTTGTTTACGCTTACATCATAAGAGACATTTTTTAAATCTTTAATTGTCATACCGTTAAAAGACTGCCTTTGGCTTCTATCGACGGTATAACCCGCGCCCGCGCTCAAATAATAAGAGTACGTTCTTTCTATAGCGGCAAGTTTTCCGTTTACGGCGTCTATATTTGCCTGAACTGACTGAAAATCAGCATTATTCTGTAAAACCAAATCCACATACCCCTGAAGCGTCAAAAATTCGGCGCGACCTATTTGCGCGGCCGCAAACACAATGAAAACTGCAAACAACAACTTTTTCTTCATGACTTCTCCTTTTATTTTAATTTTTCAATTAAAAATTCAATTAATTCGTTTACTCTTTCATAATAATCTTGTGAATTTTTCATTTCGCAAAGTTTGGCATATTCTTTTACCGAACCAAACAATATTGACAGCGCTTTTTCACTTTCTATTTCACTGTTTATGTATGAATCCCTCTTACATTCATCAATGAGATTTATGTAAAAAGATTCCCATACGCTGTGTATTTCTTTCAGAATGGACATATATGTTTGATTTGAAAAGTCAAAATCTTTAAATAACGCTTCAATAGTGCCTCTTTGCTCTTTCATCATCCTTGCGGTCATATTTATAGCTTTTTTAAGCTTTTCTATTGAACTTGAAATATCGGCGCATTCTTTGTACCAGCGGGAAGTTAGATCTTCAGAAAATTTTTGAAATAAAACTTTTATAAAATTTTCCTTTGATTTAAAATAGTAGTAAAACATTCCTAAATTTATTTGCGCGTCTATGCAAATTGAGCGTATGCTCAAATGCGCTATCCCGCATTGAAACATACGTTTTGTTCCAAGTTCTATTAATCTGACATCAATATTTTTTGAAGGTCTTGACATAATTGAGGGTTATTATACATTCTTATAATAATCTTGTCAAGCGGTTTTTTGGCGGATTTTTGGCGGGATTTTTTTGGGGTGTTTTTTTGCGGGTTACGGCTGTAATACAAGGCAGCTGCAAATTGCAGATTTTATGAAACAGCGGCGGGAATCAAATAAATAATTGTTTATCCATTTGATTTTTATAATAGCTTATAAAAATTTATTATTGCGCCTGCAGACTTCGTCTGTTTTATGGGAATAACAGACTTCGTCTCTGTTTTGTCATTCCCGCGAAAGCGGGAATCCATGTTTGCTAAAAAATTCTTTTTACATTTCGTCCCTCAAAGAAATAATGTCAGAGACTATATTAATATTAAACATGGATTTCCATTTTCATGGGAATAACAGACTTCGTCTCTATTTTGTCATTCCCGCGTTTTTAATATTCTTTTTTCCTCAGCAGCCTGCACCCGAATGTTTCTATCGGGTGGGAATCCATATTTGCTAAAAAATTCTTTTTACATTTCGTCCCTCAAAGAAATAATGTTAGAGACTATATTAATTTTAAACATGGATTCCCATTTTCATGGGAATGACGGCAAGAGGCGGTTTCCGCTTTCATGGCAATGACAGCTGCCAATCCCATAAAACAGGCGCAGCCTGTCCCATTTTCATGGGAATGACAGACACAAATTTCATGGCAATGACAGGCGCAGTTCAAAACAGACACTGTCTGTGTTTCATAAAACAGACGCAGTCTGTCGTCTAAAAATATCTTTTAGCTTGTTTGTCTTTC
>JAISRM010000278.1 GCA_031273645.1 Endomicrobium sp. | reverse complement strand
AAAAAATCCCTTTGTCAGTTTTCTATGTTTTTATAATACCGTAATCGTCGTCAAACCATTTAATAAGTGTCACACAGACGCCTCTCTCAGCAGTAACTTTAAAATCACAATCTATTTATCTTTCTTAATTCTCAAATATGGCGATACATGCATATATGCTTTTAATTCATAATTTATATATGAATTTTACACAAATTTTACTAATTTTTCAATCTATTTCTCAGATTTTGCCAAAGAAAAATCAAAATATTAAAAAAACAAAACCCAACAAACCCGCATTTTGTTTATATTATTGAACTTTATAAGGTTATTCTTGTATGAGTTTTACTCACGTTTTCAATTCCACTTAATATGCAGCAAACGGCTCTCTTATATTTTTAATTCCTTTCGTTTTTCAGAAGTTTTTTAAGCTCTTCCTGCTCATCAATGATTGTCTTGTCTTTTTACCGGCGCCGCTTTTAGGAAGCAGCATAGTAAAATCTAAGTCTTCGCTTAATCTGTGATAGTCAAAATAAATTTTATTGAGACAAGTCCCGCCTTTAAATGCAAGATTTGTCGATAGCTCATCTATTTTTGAAAGAATCAAAGTCAAATAATAATCCTTTTCTATAAGATATTCCTTAAAACCTGTAGTCGCTGCTATCTGGCGCATTAAGTCTTCAAATAGTTGTTTATTCTGACGTATCATTAATTATTACCTTCCATTTATTATTTTTTGTTCCGGTTCTTTTATTCCATTTGGCAGATGTTAATGAAGTATCTTTAATTGTTTCGTATAATGGATTTGTTAAAGTTTCTGAAATCCCTGCTTTATCAAGTATAACTCCTATGATTTTACGAATTGTAGGACGAGGGTATTTGACAGCATAGTCAATAAATTTTTGAATATCGCACTTTTTTTCTTTGATAATCTCTTCAACTGTTTTTATGGCCGGATTTATTCCGCCAACTGCTTTATTCCAATATAACAAATCTATCATCGTTCTTTCTTTATCGGTTATTCTTACCTTTCCTCCGGCAATTTGTTTTTCAATTATGCCGTACATAAACTCTTTTTTTACTTTGATAAAATTAAACCGTATATTGTCTATGTATTTTTCAAATGACCTGCCGGTATTTATCACATAAACATCTTGGAATAACTGCTCGCTAAACCCATACCAATTAAACAATGAAAGATATCCTACATAATATTCTTTACCTTCCATATAGACGTCTGCAACTGCTAAATCAGGGAGCTTCATCCCAACAGGCATAGTTTCTATCGGGTTAAATGTATAAAGTCCTCTTTTCAATGGTCTTAATATTTTTTTCTGCTTAAGCCTATAAATAAATTGTAATGGATATTTATAATTCTTAGGCAGATATGCTTTTATTTGAGCAACATTAATAATTTTTTCGCCATTATATTTTCTATCATAAGACAATCTGCTTATTATCGCAAATTCTTGTTTAGTTATGTTATTAAATGTAAGTTTTTTCATAGTTTTTAACCTTATTGGTTATTTTCTTATAAATATCTTACATCATGATATTGCTTCTGTCAATATAGATCAAAAACCCTATGCCTCTGACTTATTCTTCCTGCGCTGCAAGAAATTCTTGCAACTCTTTTTCAGAGATTTCCAAACGCTTCACTATTTGCAGTATATTTTTACAATCATCGATGCCTCTATGCAGCGTTCCTGTTCTTTTGATTTTTAAGAAGTCTGCGACTTCCGACATACCCTTTATCTTTGGCGGCATTTTATAGTCTTTAATCGCTTTTTTTATTGCGATTTGTTTTAGGTTATAGTGAATATCATTAAACGGATATTGCGCTTTGCGCAGCCGGCAATCAGAAATCAATTGTTTTTTATCGTATTTTCCCCACGAGCAAAAATATTTTTCTCCGCAAGAAGAATTTAACCAAGTATTAAAATCTATAAGAACAGCAGTGAAGCCGGCGGCTTGATCAATATCATCTTGCGTTATTGTCGTCAATTTTTTGCAGAAATCTGATAAGACAGGATTTAATACAGGTTTTACAAAACGTGTAAACTCAGATATTATATTCCATTGCGTATCGCATCTCACTGCAGCAAACTCTATAATTTCATTCCGGAAAGAACTGTCTCTCGGAAAAACGCAAGTCGCTTCAAAATCTATAACTATATATTCTTTCATTATTCACCTTTTTGGCTTTTGCCATGACAAAATCAAATATTAAAAAAACGAAACAGAATGAACCCGCATTTTGTTTATATAAAGTCAAAAGAACTTTATATTGAAATGATTTATCAAAACATGGATTCCCATTTTCATGGGAATGACAGACACAAACAAAGTCTATCGTCTCAAAACATCTTTAAATTTGTCATACCTATCATCTTATCCGTCGGTTTCGTCTTCCCCGTCAATTCGTCCCGTCCCAGTTTGTCATTCCCGAAAGTATTAATGATCTTTTCTTCCTTAACAGCCTGCACCCGAGTGTCTCTATCGGGTGGGAATCCACGTTCACTAAAAAATTCTGTCAGACGAAGTCTGCTTACATTGAGTTTTTAGTTCGTCCCGACCGTTTTTGTCATTCCCATGAAAATGGGAATCCACGTTTACTAAAAAAATTCTTTTTTACATCTCGTCTTTTAAAAAAAACAATGTCAGAAACTATATTAATCTAAACATGGATTCCCATTTTCATGGGAATGACAGACACAGACAAAGTCTGTTGACATCTCGTCTTTTAAAAAAAACAATGTCAGAAACTATATTAATATTAAACATGGATTCCCATTTTCATGGGAATGACAAACACAGACAAAACAGACGCTGTCTGTATTTCATAACACAGACGGAGTCTGAAACAGCTGAGATTTTCTTTAAAAACTTTTCCCCTGCAAAAAAAATAATCTTTTGCAGGGGCTTAGCTTTTTAAATATAATCCCGTTTTATCTTTGCGCTGAGAGTTTTTAATATTTTTTTAATTCTTTTAAAAAATTCTCTTCTGTGATTTCTAATATGCGAATGATTTGTTTACATACATAAAACTGAACTTCTTTTCCGCGCACAGCTATTATAATAGGCCTTTCAAGACCTTCTTTTGTAAAAGCCAAGTGGCTTCCTTTTTGACGAATTTCTTTAAAGTTATAATGCTTAAGGAAGTTGCGTAACTTTTGCAGTTTTACGGTATGAATGCCTGTCATTTAATTTAGTCCGCCGGCAATTGATAAGTTGACTGTTTTACTTGCAAGCAATTCAATGGGGATGTCATAAGGTATTTCTTTTGGAGTTACTGAAGTTTTTGTGAGTTTCCACCCGAGTTCTTTTAAAACAGCTCTTATATTTCCTTTTTCATTAACAATTTCAAGCCACAAATCAAATGCTTCTTGAAACATTTTTTTAGCGGTTTCAAGGTTTTTGCCGTCAGATATTATCCCAAGCGCCGGACATTCTGCATAAACGCACGATTGCCCTTTGCGTTTAAAAAAATAAATCTGCACTGCAACGCTTATAAGCTTATCGTTTTGAACTAATATTTGACCTTTCATTTTTCATCTCCCTCTGCGCTGAAATTATAACACAAAAAAAACTGCGCCGCAAACATGCGCGTTCATAATTTAGGCATTGAAAAAAGCCATTTAATATCACGCAGACGCCTCTTTGCTAAATAATAACTTTAAGGTAAAAATCTATTTCCCATTTAGAAACTTTCAGGAATTTTGACGACATAATCCCATTTTCAGCAGGTTGACAAAACAGACTGCGTCCGGTCTGTCATTCCCAGCCGTTTCGTCAGTCCGTTTGTCCCCGTCGGTTTTTGTCATTCCCGTGAAAACGGGAATCCACGTTTACTAAAAAATTCTTTTTTACATTACGTTTTTAGTTTGTCTCGCCAGTTTGTCATTCCCCGCCGTTTCGTCCCCGTCGTTCTTGTCATTCCCATGAAAATGGGAATCCATGTTTACTAAAAAATTCTTTTTACATTACGTTTTTAGTTTGTCTCGCCAGTTTGTCATTCCCATGAAAATGGGAATCCACGTTTACTAAAAAAATCTTTTTACATTGCGTCTTTAAAAAGAAATAATGTTAGAAACTATATTAATATTAAACATGGATCCCCATTTTCATGGGAATGACAGACACAAACAAAGACACTGTCTGTTTTATAGAATAGCGGCTTGTGTTCGTGTTGTCATTCCCGCGAAAGCGGGAATCCACGTTTACTAAAAAATTATTTTTACATTGCGTCTTTCAAAGAAATAATGTTAGAAACTATATTAATATTAAACATGGATTCCCATTTTCATGGGAATGACAGACACAGACAAAACAGACACTGTCTGCGTTTCATAAAACAGGCGAAGCCTGCCCACCCGATAGAAACATTCGGGTGCAGGCTGCTTAGGAAGAAAAGATCATTAATATTTTCGGGAATGACGGACGCAAACAAAACGGACGCTGTCTGAAAAGAAATAATGTTAGAAACTATATTAATATTAAACATGGATTCCCATTTTCATGGGAATGACAGCACAGGCGAAGCCTGCCCACCCGATAGAGACACTCGAGTGCAGGCTGCTTAGGAAGAAAGACTATTAAAAACGCGAGGATGACAGCGGCGGCTATTCCCATTTTCATGGGAATGACAAACACAAACAAAACAGACGGAGTCTGTCCCATTTTTGTGGGACAGGCGCGAACAAAACAGACCTTGAAAAAACGATTTACAAAACAGGCTTTGTCTGCAGATGAAATCTGAGGGAGGCGGCGCTTTGCATAGGGTTAAGTTAATTTGAATTGATATGGGATGCGCAGTATTATAGTTTCGCGGGCGGGGGTATTTATATCGTTTATAAATCTTATTTTTTTTGCGGCTTTTAGAGCGGCTTCGTCGAGCCTTGAAAAAC
>JAISRM010000145.1 GCA_031273645.1 Endomicrobium sp. | reverse complement strand
TCTACGCCGTAATAAAAAGCTTTAGGCTTTATTTTAGTCCAAACCGCAGTTCCGCTGTAGCCTTTGCGCTGCGCCGAAGACGAATAAAGCCCGTAACCTTCTATTTCAAGAAGCTCTTTAGGAAACTGATCTCTTTGGGCTTTGGTTTCCTGAACGCAGATAATATCTGCTCCGGAGTTTTTAAACCAGCCTAAAAAATCTTTCTTATATACTGCTCTTATTCCGTTTACGTTCCACGATATTATTTTCATTAAATTATGCCGCCGCCGCGCTTTTTGCCGTTTTAGCGGCCTCTTCAATATTTTTTTCAACTTCTTTAATTCTTTCCAAATCGCCAAGCTCTTTAAAGAGTTCAAGAGACTGCGAAAAAATCAAAATGGACTCGGCCGACGCTTTAGCTTTAGAGGCAGGGTCTTTGCCGCCGTCTGCCATGGCAAAAATGCATATGGCCAAATTATTTTTTGTTTTGGCAAGCAGGCTTTTATTTGACGGGTTAATCTTTTCTATCGCTTTCTCATAATCTTTTCTTGCCTGCAGATAATTGCCGCCGGCAGCAGCCCGCGAAGCTTTTGAAATAAGCCATGCGCAAGACACTCTGTCTGCGCAATTGCCTGCAATATCTATCAAATCGCCCAATACCGTAGACACGGCAAGCCCGGCGATAAACATAATGACGACTATAGACAGCTGTTTCATATAAAATGTTTTCCGCCAAAATTTTTGGCAATTTGCTTAAAACTTTGCATTGACAAAAACCATCCACGGCAAGCTGCTGCTTTTAATGTGATTTACAATGCCTATCTGAACTCCGTACATATCGTCGGTCATATTCACTATGCCGATCTGAGCTCCTTTAACATATTTCGCTTTATTAAATACGCCAACCTGCGCTCCGGTTATTTTTTCATTGTTAAAGTTTACAAAGGCCGACTGCGCGCCAATCACTATGTCGGATTTTCCATAAAGCCAGTTTAAAGCTAAGCCGTTTACTTTCGGCGTATAAGAACCGATCCCAAATTCCAAGCCTATCACTTCGTCGTCTGAGGGAATTGCAATTTTATCCCAAAGCGAAAGCTTAACAGGCGTTGCTGCAAAAGATATTCCCGCAAACACAAATACCGCTAAAACCGGCAAAATTAATTTTCTCATTACATTTCCCCTATGTCAAATAAAACCGGCAGCCGAAAGCAAAGCGTTTATTTTAGTTTCGGCTGCGGATATTTGATTTATTTATTTTAAGAATTGAGCAATGTCCATTCTTAATTTTTCAAAACCGTTTTTTTGTTTTGCGCTTACCGCAAAAACTTCATTTTCTTTCATTTCAAAACACCGGATCGTTTTTAAACGGATTTCTTCAAAATCAGATCCGGAAGGCAGCTTATCGCATTTGTTGGCTATGATTTTAAAAGGCACTTCATATTGTTTAAGCCATTCAGCCATACTAAAGTCAAGCTCGGTCGGCCCTACAAAAGCGTCTATAATAATGTAAACTGTTTTTTTGCTTTTTCTTTCAAGAATGCAGCCTTCAATCATGTCGCGCCAAAGCTCTTTTTCTTTCGGGCTTACCCTTGCAAAACCGTATCCCGGCAAATCGATAAGCCATCTTCTCATTGAAACGCTGTAAACGTTTATGCTTCTGGTTCGGCCCGGAGTTTTAGAAGTTCTTGCAAGATTTTTACGCAGACATAAAGCGTTTATAACGCTGCTTTTGCCGACGTTTGATCTGCCTGAAAATATGACTTCGGATATGCTTGCAGGAAGAAGAAGGGCATTTGATTCGGCTCTAAAAAAAACTGTCTTTTCAAGCATTCAATCCTCAAAATAATAATAAATTATCTGCCTTGCAGACGTTTTTTTTATAAACAACAAGTATTTCTAATTTCTGATTTTTGCAAGCAAACGCAAAATTTCAAGATAAAGCCACACAAGCGTGACCATTAAAGCAAAAGAGCAATACCACTCCATATATTTCGGAGCTCCTTCGTAAGCGCCGCGCTCGATCAGATTAAAATCTAATATAAGATTTAAAGCCGCCACCGCCGTAATAACAAGGCTGATCCCTACGCCTAATAGAGAAGTATCGTGCAGATAAGGAACATTTGCGCCGGCAAAAACGTTGACCGCAATATCAAGAATGTAAACCGCCGCTATGGCAAGGGTTGAAAGAACGACCACTTTCGTAAACAAAGGAGTAGCTCTTAACAAACCGGATTTATAAGCCGCAAGCATGCAAAATAAAACGGCCGCAGTAAGAAAAACGGCGTTTACGACAATGCCCGGATACTGCTTTTCAAAAGAGAGCGAAATAACCCCCATAAGCAGACCTTCCGCAACGGCGTAAAGCGGAGACAAAAAAGGCGAAGCGGTTTTTTTAAAAATAGAAATAAGAGCAAGCGCAAGACCTCCGATAAGCAAAGGCCACATTAAAGGCATTACGACCTGCGGGTGAGTCCACGAATACAGCGCGCTTGCAAAAGCAAAAACCATAAGATTATGCTTTTGTTGATAACGCCCGAAACCGTCATTGTTTCTGCGGTTATGGGCGCGCTGAATACGTCGTCTTTTAAAAGCGGGTTAGCCATTTTCATTACCTCCGTTAAAGCCGAAAAGTCTAAACGGACGCAAAAAATTCCGTTTGAGAATTTCTAAGCCTTATATTTTTTTATCGCCTCAAAAGCTTCTTTTAAAGTCTGCTTTTGGTTTTCAAAAGAAAGCAGCTGCGACGCGGCGTTTAAACTAAGCCATTGCAGCGCGTCTATCTCTTCATTATTGTAAATTTTCTCGCTTGATAAGGCAAGAGCTAAAAAATAAACGGAATGTTTTTCAACGGTTTTCCCCTGCGTTTTGCAAAGAGCGCTTTTTATAACATAGACGTCTTCTTTTCTAAATCCTTCCATAAACTCCGCGTCGGCTATTCCCGTCTCTTCAAAAATTTCTCTTTTTGCGGCGTCAATTTCGGTTTCGTTTTTTTCAATATGACCTTTTGGAAAACCCCATTGCGAATTTCTTCTTGAACGGACAAGAAGAAATTCGGGCTTGCCTTCGCAAATTCTATATACAACGGCTCCGGCAGAAAATTCTTTAAGCATTAATTCCTCGTAAAAAGCGGCAGTCTATTCAAACATATTAAATGAAAAACCCAAAGCGACATAAGTAATGCTTTCTATATCGTTTGGCCAGCTGTGAGCGGGTATTCTTGAATTGTCAAAATACAGGCTGTAGCCTATTTCTGTGGTAAACCACGGACCTGTTTTTAAAAACAGTTTATTTTCCCATTTCAAATCTTGACCGTTTTTAAAAGTCTCGTAAAGCCTTGCTTCAGAAATAAATTTGGCGCTTTTGTGAAACAGCAAAGAATATGAAAGCACAACTTCCGCGCCCATATCGCGCGTATTTCCTTTTATGGAATCGTCAACCTGCTTTAGCGCGTATCCCGCTCTTACTTTTAAAGTATTTATGGCGTTTTCTAAAACATTGAAATTTAAACCCGCCGATTCGACGTAAGTTATCGGATCCCAAAACTTATTATTTTGCGTAAGCGTATAAAAAGAAGCATAAGGCTGAAGCTGCCTGTATATTTTATATGTCCAGACCGTATTAAATTCTATCATGTCGAGGCTTATTGAATTTTTGCCCAGAGCCTCAGTTTCGCCGTACTCTTCTTTAAAAGTCGTAAGCCATGCGGTTTTTTCAGAATTTCTTTCCGCGCTTATAAATAGTTTTGTCTGCCATCCTCTTGTAAATTTTTCTTTGCCCGTCCAATTGCCGCTTACGGCCGTTTGATTGTAAGCCCACGTTAAAATACCCGACGTTTTCCATTTAACGCTTTGCGCAGACGACTGCGCGGCCTGCGGAGCAG
This sequence comes from Endomicrobium sp., assembly GCA_031273645.1. Classification (GTDB taxonomy): domain Bacteria; phylum Elusimicrobiota; class Endomicrobiia; order Endomicrobiales; family Endomicrobiaceae; genus JAISLV01. Next base: position 2,606 of record JAISRM010000145.1, on the reverse strand, counting down.
AAACGTTTGCCGAGGCAAAAAACAATGAAAAAAACAAAAAAATTTTTTTCATTTTCATACAATTTCCTTTATCGCTATTTTACCCGCGCTTTCAAGTTTTTTTATTATTTTATCTATTATTTGGCTTCTGGGCAACACGCCGGCTTTTTTAAAAAGCTTAACGTCGTGCAAGCGGTTTATCGCCGAGCCTTCAATAAAATGTATTATGTCGCATTCAAGCATTAAGCGGGCGAGTTTGCGCGCGGGAAAATAAATGCCGCAGGCGGGTCCTTTTGCGTTTAAAACTTCAAAACATTTATTGAGAGTTATAATGCCTTCGGAAGCAAAATCCAGCCCTTCAACTTCGTATTCCGGCGGCTCCTCAGCGTTTGAACCGACAAATTTTAATCCGGCGGTTTTGCCGGAAATCCTGCAAAAAACGCCTAAAGTAACGGAACCGCAAACGGCTTTTTTGCCGTCAAGCGAGACAAATCTTTTTATTAAAGGAAAATCTCTGTCTTTAGCGGCCGGAGGGCCTGATAAAACGTATAAAGTGTTCATACTATATATATAAGGATGCTATTTTTTCTTTTTAATTTTTTTTGATTGGACATCGCAGATTATTGTTCTTCTAAGCAAATCAAGCGCGGAATTTGCCGCCCTTTCTTTTATGTCCGTTCTGTTTCCAAAAAATACGCGTTTGACTGTCTGCGCAGAATTATTTGAAGCTGCGGTAATGTAAACAAGCCCTACGGGTTTTTCTTTAGATCCACCGCCGGGTCCGGCGATTCCCGTAATTGAAAGCGCGTAATCGGCTTGGCAAACTTTAAGCGCGCCAAGCGCCATTTCTAAAGACGTTTGCCCGCTTACCGCTCCAAATTGCGACAGCGTCTCTTCTTTTACGGAAAGAAATTTAATTTTAGCTTCGTTTGAATAAGTTATAAACGAATTTTTAAAATAAACCGAACTGCCCGCAGCGTCGGTAATTTTTGAAGACAACAGCCCGCCGGTGCACGATTCCGCGCAGACAAGCGTCTTTTTGTTTTCAATAAGAAGTTTTCCGCAAACTCCGGCAAGAGTATCTGCCCCATAGCCGAAAATATCGTCTTTTAAAATATTTTCAAGCTCAAATTTTATATTATTTGCGGTTTCATCGACGGCCATTTCGTCGCGGCCGGTAACCGAAAATTTTACAGTTACTCCGCAAGTTCCGGCAAGAATGCCAAATTCAACGGATTTAGAATCTCCAAACGCAGCGGCGCTGACTACCGGGCTTATCAATTCTTCTACGGCCGATTCCGACAATCCAAACACCTTCACAACTTCGTTTCTTCTTTTCTGCAAAAAATAACTTTTTAAAAAAGGCGCGACGTTCTCATCAAACATCGGCTGCATTTCCTGCGGCGGGCCTGGCAGCAAAAACAAAGTTTTTCTCAGGCTTTGCTGTCCGTCTTTATATTCAAAATGAATCATCTGTCCGCAAGCCGTTCCTAAACGATTTTCAAGAATTTTTGCGCCTTTTATTATATTGGCCTGCCTTTCGTTAACTTTAGGAACAACGCTTACTCCGCGTTTTGCAAACATCGCGTTTATTGAATTTATAACTTTTTCGTCGCTGTAAACATCCATTCCAAGACACTGCGCGGCCGTCTCGACGGTTATGTCGTCAAAAGTCGGCCCGAGTCCTCCGGTGGTAATTATGATATTGCTTCTTTCAAAAGCGCTTTTAAGAGTTTGGGCTAAATCTTCTTTTCTGTCGGCGACATCCGTAACTAACGACAGCTCAAAACCCATATCCGAAAGTTTTGAGCCTATGTAAGAAGCGTTGGTATTGAGTTTTCCGGTAAGAAGTTCCGTACCGGAACAGATCAGTTCTATTTTCAAACGTTATTCTCCGAACTTGTAAGATTTTTAATTAACCGGCGCGCAAAACCTTTCCGTAGGCGGCGCGATTTGCGCGCGCCTATTTTCTTTTTCCGTTACGCTCGTTTTTATTATAGCTCTAAAACAGACGGCGGTTTTGGTATTCGGCGCAAAAAGCTGATATGCAAAAGCTGCTAATTGTAGTATTCCTGTTTGTGAATTTGCGGCTGAAGCGCGGGCTCTTTTATCTGTCCGAATTTGGCTTCGTATTTGGTTATATTTTCTTTCATTGCAAAAAGTATTCTTTTGGCGTGCACCGGAGAAAGTATTATTCTCGATCTTATTTTTGCTTTTTTGCCCTGCGGCTGAAAAAACATAAAATCAATTATAAATTCGCTTTCCGAATGCCTTATGAGCGCGACGTTTGAATATATTCCTTCTGCAGTCGTTTCATCTATTTCCATTTGAATTGCGGAACTTTCTTTCTCTTCCATAAACTTCCCCCTTTTTAAAGACAATAGCGGGCGGCTTCTTATTTTGCCGCATTTGCGTTTTTTGCAGTTTAAAGATTTATCGCCTTTACAATGTCTTGCATTGAAGCTTTTACTTTTTTGGGCTTAACCGCGTTTTTAACGGCGATGTCGGGATCTTTTAAGCCGTGTCCCGTAAGAATGCATACGACTTTTACGGGCTTCTCATTTTTAAAATAACCTTTTTTCACGTATTTTATAAGCCCCGCTATCGACGAAGCCGAAGCCGGCTCG